>DATIYG010000083.1:0-12509 GCA_035517755.1 Rhizomicrobium sp.
TAGACCGAGGCGCCGAAGAACGGGATCATCCACTGATCGATGCCGTTCTGGCCGTAATAGCTCGTCCAGTTCGCGATCCCCGCGCCGGCGACAATGGCCTTGAAGCGGTGCGATTGCGTGTTCACCCACATCGACATCCAGCCGCCATAGGAATGGCCGAACATGCCGAGACGCTTTTCGTCCACCGGCGCGACTTTCTCGACCTGATCGATGCCGCGCAGGTCGTCACGCAGATCGCCGCGGCCGAAATCCTTGATGTTGGCGCGGGTGAACGCCTCGCCCTGCCCATAGGAGCCGCGCGGATTGGGATAGAAGATGTAATAGCCCCGCGAAACGGCGTCGTAGGCGAAATCGATGTTGGTGCCGTGCTGGCCGCCGCTCGCGATGTAGCGCGGCGTGGCGGCCGCGCTCGGCCCGCCATGCACGATCACGATCATCGGATATTTTTTGCCGGGCTCAACGGATTTCGGCCCGAACAGCCAGCCCTGCACGATGTGATTGTCGCTGGTCCAGTGCACCGTTTGCGCGGCCACGTTTGCCGGGAGCGCGTCGTTTTCATGCGTGATGGGCGCGGCGTCTGCCGGATGGCCGGCGAGAATTGTCGGCGCGTGCGTGAAATCCTCGATGATGCTCGCCATCGAGTCGCCGGCGAACTGGATCGGGCCGTCGAATTCCTGGGCCTTGGCTGAAACCGGCGCCTGCCAACCGATTTTCGCCACCCCGGTGACAGGATCGACATTGAGCGCCGCGGCATTGTTGTCGATCAGCGCCGCTGCGCGAAGCTTGTTGCCGCTCCAGGCGATCCCGCGAAAGCTGCCCTTGAAGTTCGGCGTGATGTCCTTCGGTGTGCCGCCGGCAAGCGGCACGGTGTAGATGTCGCCGCCGATCGAGCCCCAGTCGCTCATCAGGCCGCCGATATAAGCGACCGTCTTTCCGTCCGGTGACACGCGTGGAATGTCGAGTTGCGTCTTCGGCGCCGCAATCACGCGCAACGCGCCGCTCGCAGCGTCAACATGGACAAGCTTCGCGATCCACCAATTGTTGTCGCCATTGCCCTTGGCGCCTGTGGCGACGAAACCCTTGTTGTCCGGCGTCCACGAAAATTCGTAGATGTAGGTGTCGGCGGGTGACAGCGGCTTCAGCGCGCCGCCGTTTGCGGAAACCACGGCGATGCGCTGCTCGTCATTGGTCTCGCCGATCTCGCCGACCATGGGTGCGGCCGCCTGGGTGGCGCCTGTCTTCTTCTTTGCGCCGAGCGTGACCAGTGCCGCAATGCGCGATCCATCCGGCGACCAGCGCACCGTGTTTGCCACGCCGCTGATCGTCGAAATCGTGCGCGGCGCGGCGCCCTTGGCGACAATCAGCATTGCCTTGTGGGATGTCTCGTCCGTGGCGATGAAGGCAAGCGCGTCGCCCTTGGGCGAGAAGGCCGTGTCGGAATACTTGCAGGATTTGCAGGGATCGTAGCTGGCGACGATCTTGCCGGTCGCATCGCGCACCGCCACATGCCCATGTGCTTCCTCCGGCAGGTTGCCGGGGTCGTCCGCTTCGACATCGGCCATCCGTCCGTTCGCCGCCAGCGAAAGCGCATCGTAGGTGTGGATGACGGTTTTCGCCGGGGCCGGCGGTGCGGCGTTGGCCTGTACGGCCATCGCGAGCAACAGGCTCGCGCCGATGGCAATCCATCTCATGATGATAGGTCTCCCAGCCAACGGCGTTTCTTATAGAGCCGCCTCCGCGCCAAGACTAGCGCGGGGATGTCGCGCGCTCGCGGTGCGCCATCATGCGCTCGCGATGGAGATCGCGGTCGCGCTTCATCTCCTTCTTCCACTGCGCGATGAGGCGGTAGCGCGGCGTCGGATAGCGATCGGACAGGAATTGCGCTTCCTGCACGCGGTCGGTGCGGAAATTGCGGAAGGCCATGCGGTATTCGCACCAGCCGACGATCACCCGCACCGTCTCGAAGTAGCTGACGGCGATCGGCCAGATCACGCGCTCGTTGACCTCGCCCTTCTCATTTTTGTAGCGCATCCACACCTTCGTTTGCGCGTGGATGGATGCGCGCATGCGCACCATGTCGCACGAATCCGGCTGCACCTTGTACCAGTTGGGCGACTGCAGCACCGGTTCGGTCAGCAGCGGGCGCAGATGATCCGGGATCACGGCCGCGATCTTGGCGATGAGGTCATCGGCGGCCCGGCTGAGCGCGGCATCGGCGCGGTGCGAAACCCATTGCGCGCCGAGGATCGCGGCTTCGACTTCGTCTGGCGTCAGCATCAGCGGCGGCATGTCGAAGCCCTGTTCGAGCACGTAGCCGATGCCGGCTTCGCCGCGGATCGGCACGCGGTCGGCGAGCAGCTGGGCGATATCGCGATAGATGGTGCGCAGCGACGTCTCCAGCTCGTCGGCGATGTCGTTTGCCGTCACCGGCGTGCGCCGGCGCCGCAAAATCTGGATGATGCGGAACAGCCGGTCGGCGCGTCTCATTCTGCGATCCCTAAATGAACGGTCTGGTCCGCGTCAGGTCCAGATCGTGGTCGATCAGCGGAAGGACACGGTCGAGGAAGCGCACGGTGTGCGGCAAGTCCGCATGCACCTGGAACGCCTCCTCATCCTTCCAGCACGAGTGGATGTAGAACATGCGCGGGTCGCGCGTGCCGCGGTGATACTGGATGAAGACGCAGCCTTCCTCGCCGCGCACATCATCGGCGGCGTCGCGCATGACTTGGGCCACGGCCTCTTCTTGTCCCTCCCTGGCGTGAAAGCGGACGATTGTGTGCAGTTCCATGGGGTTCTCTCCTTGGGAATCCATGCTGACAGTCTGCCGCCATGCTGCTGACACCATGCTGTCAGCAGCCCCCGGATAAGGAAAGGGCCCATTGGAGGAGGACAGTCATGATCACGCTGTATGGTTTCGCGCCCGCCTTCGGCCTGCCGGACCCCAGCCCGTTCGTCATGAAGACGGAAGTGCAGCTGAAACTGGCGGAATTGCCGTTCGGCCGGGCCCGAGCCAACCCGCGCGAGGCGCCCAAGGGCAAGATCCCGTTCATCGAGGACGACGGGGAGATCGTGGCCGATTCCACCTTCATCCGCGAGCACATCGAGCGGAAATACGGCATCGATCTCGACCGCGGGCTGACGCGCGACATGCGGGCGCGCGCCTGGGCCATCGAGCGGATGCTGGAGGATCATCTCTATTGGGCGATCCTTCAGGTGCGCTGGGCGGACGACCGGAATTTCGCCAAGGGGCCGTCGCACTTCTTCGACACGCTGCCCCCGGATTCGCGCGAGGCCGTGCGGGCCGGCGCGCGCAAACGGACAGTGGATGCGCTGCAGGCGCATGGATTGGGACGCCATGCGAAAATCGAGATCGATGCGCTGGCGGCGCGGTCGGTGGCCTCGCTCGCAGCCCTCCTCGGCAACAAGCCTTACCTCATGGGACCAGAGCCTTGCGGTGTGGATGCGACGGCTTTCGCGATGGTCGCAGGCTTGCTCACGCCCTGGTTCGAGTCGGATCTGCGCAAGTACACGGAAAGCCACCGCAATCTCGTCAGCTTCCGCGACCGCATGATGGCGGAACACTACGCCGGGTTCCTGCAAAAGGCGCAGAAGGCGGCGTGACGCCGATCAGAGATGCGTGACGGACAGCGCGCCGCTCCACTTGTCGTTCAAATAGTCGCAGACGATGCGGCGATGGCAGTGGTGCGGCTTGTCCTCTGCGCAGAGCAGGCACGCGCCGTCCAGCATGGCGGGCTTGAGCTCGCGCTCGATCTTGCGCTTGGCCATCAGCGCACGGAATTGTTTTTCGAAGGCAATCCAGTCCGGCTTGCCACTGCGGGCGAGCGCGATGATGTCGTCGGTGGGCGCGAGTATCGGCATGTGCTCGTAATCCATGCCGCCAAGCGCCGAGAGGAAATAGGCCAGATCATTGGCCTTGGCGAATCCGGCGAGCTGCGAGGAATTGTGCAGCCGCACGTCGATCACTTTCTTCACCTTGGCCTTCTTTAGGCGCGCGAAGAAGTCCTCCGCGGACTTTTTGGTGAACCCGATGGTCGCGACGGGAATCTGCTTGGGCATGGCCGCTCCTCAGGCAGGGAACATCTTTGCGAACTGGCGCAATCCGTCCGGCGTGAAATGGACGGCGCGACTCTGTTTGTCGCGGCGCGCCCATTTCAGCGCATAGAGGCGGTCGAGAATGGCTGCGCCGGCAACGCCCGCCAGGTGTGAGCGGCGCTGGCTCCAGTCGAGACAGGATTTGCAAAGCGGCCTCCGCGGATTGGCAATCGCGGCGAGATCGACGCCGAAGGTCCCCAGGAATGTTTCGCCGCTGCGTGTCAGCCGGATGTCATCGCCGCGAACCGCAAGGCGGCGCGATTTCACCAGCGCGTCGAACATCTGCACACCCATTTCGCCTGCCAGGTGATCGTAGCAGACGCGCGCCTTGCGCATGGCCGGATCGGACGGCCCGGGCCGCGTGCGCGTGTGCCCGGCGCGCTCGGCAACGCCCATCATCTTCTCCAGCATTTCGGCGACATCGGATCCGGAGAGGTGGAAATAGCGATGGCGGCCCTGCTTCACCGCTGAAACCAGCCCGCCGCCTTCCAGCTTGGCGAGATGCGTGCTCGCCGTCTGCGCCGTGACCCCGGCTTCGTTGGCGAGTTCGCTGGCGGTCAACGCCTTTCCCGAAAGAAGCGCGGCCAACATGTTGGCGCGGGCGGGATCACCAGCCAGCGCGGCAATCGGGGCGATGGAGGGGCCGTCTTTCATACTTCGACCGTAGCCGAAGTATGGGCGCGCGGCAACGGCTATTCTCATTCCAGGAGGAAGGCCGATGCCCGACCGCAGAACCGTGCTGGAAACAGGACTGGTCGCGTTTGCTGCGGCGAAGCTTCCGCTCCGCAAACGAAAGGAGAGCGTCATGCATGTCGTCTGTCACATCCGCTACGAGATCGATCCCGTGAAGCAGGCCGAGTTCGAGGAGTATGCCCGAAACTGGCTCACCATCATTCCGGCCTGCGGCGGCGATCTCATCGGCTATTACATGCCGCACGAAGGCACCAACTATGTCGCGCATGCGATGATCGGGTTCGACAGCCTTGCAACCTACGAAACCTATCGCGCGAAACTGAAAGGCGACGCCAAAGGCCGCGCCAATTTCGAGTTCGCGCAAGCCAACCGCATCATCCTGAAGGAGGACCGCACGTTCCTGCGCCCCGTGCGCGCATGATCGCGGTCATCTTCGAGGTCGAGCCGGCGGATGATGCGGCGCGCGAGTCGTATCTCGCCATCGCCGCGCGGCTGTGGCCGCTGCTCGACGGCATCGACGGGTTCATCTCCGTCGAACGGTTCCAGTCGCTGACCGACCCTGGCAAGATCCTCTCATTGTCTTTCTGGCGCGACGAAGAAGCGGTCGCCGCGTGGCGCAATGTCGACGCGCATCGCGCGGCGCAGGCGAAAGGACGAAACGGCGTGTTCGCGGATTATCGCCTGCGCATCGCGCACGTCGTCCGCGATTACGGTCTGAACGATCGCGCCCGGGCGCCGGCCGACAGCCGCGCCGCGAACGGCTAGAGGCCGCGGCGCTCGCCGATCACCGTCCAGGTGTCGGCGCCGTCGAACTTCGGAATGACGAGGTCGGTCAGCAACTCCGGCTGCATCAGCCGGACATTCACGCCCATGCGGTCGTAAGTCTTGTCGACCGCTGCCCAATGGGTGAAGTTCCCGCACACCTTGCAGCGGTGGAATTCGATGTCGCGATCGCCCCACATGTAGGTGTCGGTGGCGCCGCTCACCTGCACGTCCTTCGGCGAATAGTACGCCATCACCGAACCCAGTCGCCGGCAGATGGAGCAGTTGCACTCCTTGACCTCGACGTCCTGCGGCGGCCTGGGCAAGTCCAGCCGGACTGCCCCGCAATGGCATGTCGCTTCCACCATCTCCGTCTCCATTCCGGCTGGACTGACAGATTGTCAGTTCCGGCTTTCTCCGCTATTGTGCCTCAATGACCGAGCATTTCGACGTCATTATCGTGGGGGCAGGGTTGTCCGGAATCGGTGCCGGCTATCATTTGAAGACAGCCTGCCCGAACAAGACCTACGCCATTCTCGAAGGCCGCGATGCCATCGGCGGCACATGGGACCTGTTCCGTTATCCGGGTATCCGCTCGGATTCGGACATGTACACGCTCGGCTACAATTTCAAACCGTGGCGCGAGGCGAAAGCGATCGCCGACGGACCGTCGATCCTGAGATATGTCCGCGACACGGCGGCGGAGAATGGCATCGATCGCCACATCCGCTTCCATCACATGGTGGAGCGCGCGTCGTGGTCGAGCGAAAACGCGCGCTGGACGGTGGAAGCCGAACAGGGGCCGGACAAGCGCCCAGTGCGCTTCACCTGCAATTTCCTCTTCATGTGCAGCGGCTATTACGATTACGCCGCCGGCTACGATCCCAAATTCATCGGCACGGAACGGTTCAAGGGACAGATCGTCCATCCGCAGTTCTGGCCGGAGGATCTCAATTATCGCGGCAAGCGCGTGGTGGTGATCGGCAGTGGCGCCACGGCGGTCACGCTGGTGCCCGAAATCGCCAAGGATGCCGGTCACGTGACGATGCTGCAGCGTTCGCCGACTTACGTCGTGTCGCGCCCGGCGGAAGACGGGTTGGCGAACTGGCTGCGGACGAAGCTTCCGGCGATGCTCGCCTATCAGCTGGTGCGCTGGCGCAATGTTCTCATGCAGATGTACATCTTCAATCGCTCGAAGAAGGCGCCCGAAAAAGTGAAGCAGGCCATCCTGAAGATGGCGCAAAAAGAGCTGGGCGCCGGGTACGACATGGCGCAGTTCACGCCCCGCTACAATCCGTGGGACCAGCGCATGTGCCTGGTGCCGGACAGCGACCTGTTCCAGTCGATCCGCGAAGGCCGGGCGTCGGTCGTCACCGGTCACATTGAATCCTTCACGGAGAAAGGCCTTCTCCTGAAGTCGGGACAGGAACTCGAGGCCGACATCATCGTCACCGCGACGGGACTGCAGCTGAAAGTGGGCGGCGGAATGCAGGTGAGCGTGGACGGCCGCAACGTCAGTCTCGCCGACACGATGAACTACAAGGGCATGATGTTCAGCGGCGTGCCGAACCTCGCTTCGGCCTTCGGCTACACCAATGCGTCGTGGACCTTGAAGTGCGACCTCACCTGCGAGTTCGTCTGCCGTCTGCTGAATTACATGGATGCGCACCGCTACACGATGTGCGTGGCGCCGCGCGACGCGAGCGTGGGCGAAACGCCGTGGCTCAATCTCAATTCCGGCTACATCACGCGGGCGAAGGACATCCTGCCCAAGCAGGGCGACCGCGCGCCGTGGAAGCTGCATCAGAATTACGCGCGCGATCTCGTATTGCTGCGCTACGGCAAGGTCGATGACGGAACGCTGAAATTCTCCGCGCCTGATCGCGCCGCGAAGACGGAAGAAGAACCGATCCGCGCGGCAGCCTGAAGATTGCCACCGCGCGGATAGGTCCCTCGCGCACTACTGCTTCGGATGCTGGGGGTTCACGGACGCGTGGTCGGCGCCGGAATCCTCATCATTGTCGCTGTCACGGTCATTGTCGGCGTCATGGCCGTTGTCCGCGTCGTGGCCGTTGTCTGCGTCGTGGCCGTTGTCTGCGTCGTGGTCGTTGTCCATGTCGTGATCGTTCTCCACGGCCTGGCCGCCGTCATGCCGGCGCAGGATCACCAGGCGGCGCTCATGCGCCTGTGCCATGCGCGCCTGAACGCGATCGAGCACGCGCTCGACATGGGACTTGACCTTGTCGTCAAGCTTGGCCTTCTCGAGTTCCTGACGCGCCTCGGCCATGGCCTTCTCGATCTGCGGCCGGGCCTCGCGCATGGCCTGCTCGATCTGCGGACGGATCTTCTCCATCTCGGCGCGGTGGGCGCGCAGTTCCGCCATCGCGCGTTCCATATCGGGGCCGCCGTCATGCATTGCCTTTTCGATCTGCGGACGGAGGTTCTTCATCTCCACGCGATGCGCGCGCAGCTCGGCCATTGCGCGTTCCATATCGGGGCGCACCTTCTCCATCGCCGCGCGCACTTCGGTGTGCACATTGCGCAGAATCTCGTGCAGCTTGGCGCGATCCTCGGCGGTCATCTCATGATCGAAATGAAGATGCAGGTGACGGTGCCCGTCGTTGATATAGACGTCGTGGCCTGACACAGCGTCGGCATCGGCGGGCGGAGCCGGCGGGGCTGGCGGAGCCAGCGCAGCAGCAGGGGCCGGCGGCGCCGGTGGCGCCGCCGGAGCGTCCGGCGCCCCGGGGGGATTTTGAGGCGCCGGAACATCGTTCTCCGCCAATGCCGGAGGAGCGGGCGGCAGCGGCGGCAATTCCGTCTGCGACACGGCCGGAGGCGGCGGCGGCAGGGGCGGCAATTCGGCTTGCGAGACGGACGGAGGCGGTGCCGGCGGCTGGGGCGCATCTTCCGCAAAGGTCGGGCGCGCGAAGGCCAGCGCGGCGGTCGCGACAAGTCCAAATCCGGCGATCTTCAAAACGTCCATCGAATGAACTCCTCTACGAAATGGATTGGCGGCAAGAATGGATTTCACGCGATCTTCCAGCGCCGGACGCGACGCCATCGACAGGCCCGCAAACGAAGCGCCGCGATATTCGGCTGCCAGCTGCAACAGCTCGCCCGCGTAATCGGACGGCCGCACGCCGGCATTCAGCACTTCGTCGTCCGCCGCCATCTCGGCTTCGCGGCGCATCAGGCGCGCGCCGATCCAGGCGAGCGGATTGGGCCAGTAGAGCGCGCAAGCGAGCAGCGAAACGGCTTGCGCGAAGCTGTCGCCACGGCGCACATGCGCCATCTCGTGCAGCAGGACCGCGCGCAACCGCCCGCGCGACCATTCGGCCGCCTCGCGCGGCAGCAGGATGACGGGCCGCAGGAAGCCCCAGGTCAGTGGTCCGCGATTGTCGTCAGCGATGCGAAGCTCGCAATCGGCGCAGGCTTCGGGAAGGCTGCGCAGCTCGTCTTCCGGAACCGGCACGCTGCTCAATTGCAGCGCATTCACGCCGATGGCGCCGAACAGCAGCCGCAGCAGCGCGCAGCCGATTCCCGCGATCCACAAAGCCAGCAGGCCAAGCGCGATCGTATCGGCATCAATCTTCCAGGATGACGCGGCAGGTTCGGCGCGCGGTTCCGGAACCTCGCTCGTCGGCGGCGCGTACATCGGGCTTGGATCGTCCTTCACAACCGGGGCGGCGGCCGCAGCAGCCTTGTGATGCACCACGATCTGCGACGGCACCACGAACGCAGCGACCGGCAGCATCAGCATCGCGCCGAACGCCGTGAGCCACACGAAATGACGCAGCGCCGCCTGCTTCAGAAACGATGTCGCGACGGCTGCAAGCCCAAGCAGCACAACCGAGCCCGTCAGGCATTCGCCGGCGAATAACAGAACGTTGGGCGTGAGAAGGGATGTCATCGGCCCTCCTTCCTGGCCTTGTCGATCAGCTTCGCGAGGCGATCGAGATCCTCGCGGCTGATGTCGGCGTCTTCATGCGAGAGCAGCGCGGTCACCGCACGCTCGACCGAATTGTCGAAGAATGTCTTGAGCAGGGAATCCATGGCGCGCTTGCCCATCTGCTCGCGCGCGACCGCAGGCCGGTAGATGTAGCGTGTGCCGTCGCTCGCATGGCGCACATGGCCCTTGTTCTCGAGAATGGTGAGAAGCGTGCGGATCGCCGTGTAGCTGGGCGGATCGGCGATCTCGTCGCGGATGTCGGCGGCCGAGCCTTTGCCCAGTTTGTAGAGCGCATCCATGATCTCGCGCTCGCGCCGGGAAAACGCATCATTGCCGGATTTCTTGCTGGGGCGTCTGCTCATGCCAAAAAATTGGCACCGGACGATGCGCCTGTCAACCGGCTGCCCCGCAGGCGGGATTACATTGCGTTCATTTCAGTGGCGCTTCTTGCGGGGTGGGCTCGATTTGGCGAGCAGTGCCATATCCTCGTCCAGCATAGCGCGGAAGCGGACTTCGTCCGTGTCGTCGGTGAAGACGGCCATGGTCGATCCGTCAGGCAGACGTGTCAGCGAGAGCGTCAGCACACGTCCATCCGCGCGCGGGCCGGTCACTGTGCGATCGCGCTCGCGCATATCGAGGGCACTGACCGCCGCCAGGATGGCACTCCAGAATTCGTCCGTGCCGATGCGAAAGGCGGATATCTGGTCGAGCGTGTTGACATGCGGCGCGGCCTCCAGCTCGCGCTGCTCCAGGCGCCACAGCCGCGCGAACGCCGTGTTGTGCGCGACGAGATGTCCGTCGGCCGCGAAGATCGCAACGGCATCGTCGAGCGCATCGAGAATGGCACGCTGCACCAGTGTCTGATTGCTCAGCGCCGCTGCCAGCTCGATCTCGCCGGTGATGTCTTCGAAGACGAGCGTGATACCGCCCAGCGCATTGGGCAAAGCCGACAGGCGCTCGGATTTGCGGTCGGGCAGGGTCCAGGTTTCCTGGCGCTCTTCTTCCGTGTCGAACAGGCGGAGAAGGCTGGCCTTGAAGGTCTGATATTGCGGCTGCTCGGGAAGCTGGCGCGCGGCGCGCAGGGAATCCAGCACGGTCTCCAGCAGCGGATGTTCGCGCGACAGATCCGGCGACCGCTTCAGGCGCTTGGCGAAGGCGGGATTGCTGAGCTGCAAGCGGCGATCTTCGCCGAATATCGCGACGGCCATGGGTATGCGGTCGACAATCTGTTGCAGGCTGGCCAGTTCGTGGACCGCCGCTTCGGCGGCGTCACGCGCGGCTGCATCCGCGTTGGTGACAATGCGGGGAAAGATGACGGCTGTGCCGCCGATCGTGCGTCCCGTGAGATGCACCGATTGTGCATCAACCGAACACGCGACCATCTCGAACGGCTTGCCGTTCGCGGCGAGGGACAACAGTGCGCTTTGCACGCGCTTTCCATCCGTTCCGTTCACCGCAGCTTCAAGAAGATCCCGGCCGCGGCCGAAATTCGTGTTTAGCTCGTCGAGAACGACCGCATCGCAACCGGCGCCGATCATGGCATCGCGGTAGAGCAACTCGCGCATCATTTGCGCGATCTGCGCCTTCAAGGCGGCGCGAAGCTCAAGCGAGGCAATGCGCTCGGCGCAAGCCCACAGGCAGCACAGCGTGGAGAAGGCGGTCGCCGAAAACAGGATGACGCGCGCGCTGGTCACGTCGGGGATCTGTGCGCGGTTGACGACGTATCCGGCCCATGTGTCGTACAGCGACGGAGCGATTGCGTCCTGGGTCTTCACGCCGAAATTGGTGTTCATCGAACCCTCCATCGGCCACCTCATCCGGCCGATGGACGCGACTCTGCGTGTGGGCAACTGAACGCACTCTGGAAGGCGCATTCAGCGGCCATTCACCCCGCCGCCACAGACCCGCCGCAATCTGCCGGCTCTCCGGTGCGGCCGGAGTGGCTGTTTGTGTCAGCAGGGTGGCAGGGCGCTGGTGCAAGGGACAAGCGCAGCGCCTATATTCTCCCCATGGCGCACAACAACGGCATGATTCCCCGCTCCGGCAAGGGCGGGCGCGGCAAGGGTTCGGCGGGCGGCCTGTCCGACAACGCGGCGAAGTTCCGCGCCGCGGCCGATGCCGTGCCGATCGCGCCTGAGGGAACGGCCTACGATCCCGCGCCGCCTCCAACATCGGAATTCGATCTGCCCATGCACGGATCGACCGGCGCGGAGATGGCCGGCTTCGTGCCGCATCGCCCCGTGCGGCCGGAGAAATCGGAAGGCGGCAAGCGCTTCAAGCTGGTCAGCGAGTACGAACCGGCCGGCGACCAGCCCACCGCCATCAGGGAACTGGTCACGCAGGCAAACGCCAACGAGCGCGACCAGGTGCTGCTGGGCGTCACCGGCTCCGGCAAGACCTTCACCATGGCCAAGGTGATCGAGACGTTGCAGCGCCCGGCGCTCATCCTCGCGCCCAACAAGACGCTGGCCGCGCAGCTCTATGCCGAGATGAAGTCGTTCTTCCCGGAGAACGCGGTGGAGTACTTCGTCTCGTACTACGACTACTACCAGCCGGAAGCCTACATCCCGCGCACCGACACCTATATCGAGAAAGACTCCTCCATCAACGAGGAGATCGACCGCATGCGCCACGCCGCGACGCGCGCCATCCTCGAGCGCGACGACGTCATCATCGTGGCCTCCGTGTCGTGCATCTACGGCATCGGGTCGGTGGAAACCTATTCCGGCATGGCGGTGACCATCGCGAAGAAGCAGCGCTGGGACCGCACGGATCTGATGCGCCAGCTCAGCGCGCTGCAATACCGCCGCAACGACGGCAATTTCGTGCGTGGCGCGTTCCGCGTGCGCGGCGACACCATCGACCTGTTCCCGGCGCACTACGAGGATCGCGCCTGGCGCATCGAACTGTTCGGCGACGAAGTGGAGAGCATCAGCGAGTTCGATCCGCTCACCGGCAAATCCGCCGGCCAGCTCGACCAGATCAAGGT
>DATIYG010000084.1:0-3645 GCA_035517755.1 Rhizomicrobium sp.
TCGCCGTCGCGGGCGCGGGGAGACGGGGCGCATCATCGTGGGCATCAGCGGAGCTTATTTTCACCCGCAGATCATGCGGATTCTTCGCGAGTGCAAAGTGCGTTACCCCAAACTCTCGATTGCTACGGAAGTGTTAGTGAACAACACGTCATTGCTTATAGCGTGGCTTCGCGTGGGGCGGATTGACTTGTGTGTTCTCCCGATTCCGATTGAAGACAGTGAAGGGGTTGCGACCGAGCCGATCGTTGACGAGGATTGTGTGATAGTCCTGCCGTACGATCACACGCTGGCCAACTCTGGATCTGCACCACTCGCGAGCCTCGCCAAAGAAAAATTAATTCTTTTCCCCCGCACTTTCAGCCCGGCGAACTATGATTCCATATTTATCGCATGTCGCCGGGCAGGGTTCGAGCCGAAGCTTGAACAGGAAGTCCCGTCGATGGTGACTATAATTCCCGTGGTGGCGGCTGGTTTCGGTGTGGCGATTGTTCCGCGTTCGTTTAGCAATTTCCAATATGCCGGGGTGAGGTATGTCGACATCGAAGAGGACGCCCCTCGTTCGGTAGTTGCACTGGCTTGGCGGCACGATGAGCGTTCACCGGCCATAAAGAATGTCGTGAAGACGGTTCGCATAGCCAAGCTCGGCACCTGAAAGACTACTCATGCGGCGCTTGAGGGCCGACCTGTCAATCGGCGTTCAGATTTGACCCCTGATTGGAGTGCGCTCTTGACGGTGGTCAGGCGCAGGTTTGGGATTCACCGAGGCTGTTGGGCTTTCTGAGGATGACAGCCATAGCCAAACACCGCACCTACAGCTTCGAGTTCAAACGGCAGATTGCCCGGGACTTCATTGCGAAAGCCCCGAGGTGAAACAACGGATCAGCAAAACGATCGAGCGTGGCCCAATTGGAGCATTGATCAAGCAAGCAACTGGCTACAAATGTGAGGTTTGCTGTGAATAGGCGCCCAACCCTGACCCGTCCAAGTCAAATAGATCAACAGCTTACCGTGCCGATGGGCGTCGGGACGAGTAGCACGAGCATGCACGATACGAGTAGTAAGAAACACTTCCGAGGTTCCGCAGCCTGTGGTGTCCCTAAAGATTGTCCCTACTGTCCCTAATTTATTAGCTAAGATACTGATTTTATTAGGTGGCGCTCCCTACGGGAATCGAACCCGTGTTTCAGCCTTGAGAGGGCCGCGTCCTAGACCGCTAGACGAAGGGAGCCTCGCTCCGAAATAGACGCGATGGCGGGGCGGCGCAAGCGCGTTTGCGGCCCCGACCCCTGGGACCGGATCACGGCTCGATGGCAAAACGCAGCCGGCCGGTTTGCTTCAGCGTCCGAATATCGAACGTGCGCAATTCACTCTCGCCGTTCATGTCGAACAGGACCGCGACCCGCCCGCCCGAAGCGGCCGTCGAAATCACGCGCGCGCCATGGGGCAGGGTGATCGTTCCGTCGGAGCCGATAGCGCCGCCGCCCGAATTCATCACCCGTAAGCCGATCACGGTGACCACAGCCGCGATGGCGGCCACGGTGGTGAGCGCCGATATGATCATCATGGTGCGCGCGCGCGCCACCATGTGCCCGGCTTCCGACTCGGCGGCGTCTGAGCCGACTGCTAGGTTGCCGCGCGCTTTTTCGGACACGTTGTTCATGACATTCACTATGGCACACAAATCAGTGGTCGTCGGGGACAGCGAAACCGGCGAACGGCTCGATCGCGTGCTCGCCCGTCACGTCACCGAGCTGTCCCGCTCACGGCTCAAGGCGCTGATCGAAGCCGGCGCCGTGGCGGTCGACGGGCACACGATCCGCGATCCCAATCTGCGCGTCAATTCCGGCGCCGCCATCATGGTGGACGTCCCGCCGCCGGAGCCGGCCAGGCCGGCCGCGGAGCCGATCCCGCTCAACGTGGTCTATGAGGACGAGGACATCATCGTTATCGACAAGCCGCGCAACCTTGTCGTCCATCCCGCCGCCGGTCATCGGACCGGCACGCTGGTGAATGCGCTGATCGCCCATTGCGGCGACAGCCTGTCGGGCATCGGCGGCGAGCGGCGCCCCGGCATCGTCCATCGGCTCGACAAGGACACCACCGGGCTCATGGTCGCGGCCAAGAACGATCGCGCCCACCGGGCGCTGGCCGCGCAATTCGCCGGCCACGGCAAGAGCGGCGAGCCGTTCGAGCGGAGCTATCTGGCTTTCGTGTGGGGCGCGCCCGAGCGCGACCGCGGCACCATCGACAAGCCGATCGATCGCGACCCCAAAAGCCGCGACCGCATGGCGATCCGGCCGGGCGGCCGCGAGGCCGTGACCCATTGGCGGGTGCTGGAGCGTTTCGGTGCCCAGCCGGGCGGCAAGCGTGCCGGTTCGCCCAAAAGCCAGGCCCTGCCGGTCGCGAGCCTCCTGGCCTGCCGGCTCGAAACCGGCCGAACCCATCAGATTCGGGTCCATTTGGCCTCGATCGGCCATCCGGTCATGGGCGACAGCACCTATGGGGCCGGATTTCGGACCAAAACGGCCCTTTTGCCAGCAAAAGCCCAAGAGGCCCTGGCAGCCCTTGCGAGGCAGGCCCTCCATTCCCATATCCTGTTGGTCAGCCATCCAGCGAGCGGCGAAATCATGCGGTTCCAGTCGGAACTGCCGGCCGATCTCGCCCGTTTGCATGACAGCTTACGTCATTCCGGGCCCATCGCTGCGGCGAAACCCGGAACAATATCGTCGGGAAAATAAGTGTTTACTCGCAATATTCAGTTTACCTCGAATGGCGTGGATCACGATAGCGTCGCAGCGATGTGACGAGGTCTTTACTTCCGTACGTCTGATTCGAGCGTGTATGTTGCAAGTGCGAAATAGCGAAACTGATGCCACAGGCGCCGTCGGCTCGGGGAGCGGCGGCCGGATTTGCCCGCCGCCATGCGGGGGCATTCAATAGGAGGGCGCTGTCATGGCCCATACTGCTGCACTGCCGGTTTTGTCGGGCGAAACCGGCCTCACCCGGTACCTGGAAGAGATCAGGCGGTTCCCGATGCTGGAACCGCAGGAAGAATTCATGCTGGCGAAGCGGTGGCGCGAGCACGGCGACCGCGACGCGGCGCACAGGCTCGTCACCAGCCATCTGCGGCTCGTGGCCAAGATCGCCATGGGCTATCGCGGCTACGGCCTGCCGATCTCGGAAGTCATCTCCGAAGGCAATGTCGGTCTGATGCAGGCGGTGAAACGCTTCGAGCCCGACAAGGGGTTCAGGCTCGCGACCTACGCCATGTGGTGGATCAAGGCTTCGATCCAGGAATACATCCTGCGCTCGTGGTCGCTGGTGAAGATGGGCACCACGGCGAACCAGAAGAAGCTGTTTTTCAACCTGCGCAAGGCCAAGAGCCGCATCTCCGCGCTCGACGAAGGCGACATGCGGCCCGACCAGGTCAAGCTCATCGCCAAGCGGCTGGGCGTCACCGAGCAGGACGTGATCGACATGAACCGCCGGCTCGGCGGCGATGCTTCGCTCAACGCGCCGATCCGCGAGGATGGCGACTCGGGTGAATGGCAGGATTGGCTGGTCGACGACAGCGCCAGCCAGGAAAGCCGTCTCGCCGAGAGCGAGCAGTCGGAGAACCGGCACAAGGCGCTGGGCGATGCGCTC
>DATIYG010000085.1:0-4075 GCA_035517755.1 Rhizomicrobium sp.
CGAGGATGTTGTGCTTCGCCTTCTCGGACAGGAACGGCAGATCCCAGATCGTCGAGGGCAGATCGAAGTCCCAGTGCGGATAGTCGGAGGAATAGAGCAACTGGGTCTCCGCGTTCATCATGCGGAATGTCGTCTCCATCGCGCCGTAGTCCTGAATCTCCATGGGCTGCGACGAGTAGAACATGTCGCGCATGTAATCGGACGGCTTCTTCTTGAGCAGCGGAGCCTCCGACGGCCGCAGCATGTATTCGTGATCGAGGCGCTGCATCAGGAACGGCACCCAGGCGAGACCGGCTTCGATCCAGACCACGGGCAGCTTGGGGAAGCGCTCGCCCATGCCGTTGACCACCCAGTTCGTGCAATGCAGCACATTGTACCAGGAGAAGCCGAGCGCGTGGGCCGCCATGAAGCGGTTGCAGCTCTTGTAGATCGGCTCGCCCCAGTTCGGGCCGGAGTGGAACGACAGCACCAGGCCGCGCTCTTCCATGGCCCGGTAAAGCTTCATATAGGCGTTGTCATAGACCGCCATGTCGGAGCGCACGGTGGTGACCATGAAGCCGCCCACATGCGGCCGGTCGCCGAACACCTCGACGTGGCGCAGCGCCGCCTCGGGGCTGTTGAACGGCAGGCACAGCATCGAGAAGAAACGGCCGCCGGCTTCCGGCATGACCTTTTCGGTGAGCCAGCGGTTGTAGGCCCAGCACAGCTCGACCTCCATTTCCTTCTGCGGATGGAGCCCGATATTGAGCATGCCGGTAGGGAACAGGCAGGAATAGTCAACGCTCATGGCGTCCATCCAGCGGTGGCCAAGCTGCACATCGCGCAGCGCGCCGCCCGCATCGGTCTTTTCGGAGCTGCGCATCGGATAGCGCGTCACGCGGCCGCCCATGTCCTGATAGCCGATCTGGGTCGGGGAGATGCTGCTGCGGCCGCGCTTGCGGCCCGACAGGGTGAGCTGCCGCAGGACGTCGTTCTCCATGTACGGAAGGAACTCGTCGTAGTTCTCGTTCTCGTAATGGTGAGCGTCGACGTCGACGATGATGATATCGTCGAAGTTGCGCGCGTGCGCCTGCTTCCTGGCATGCGAAAGCAGCCGGGTGGTGTTGAGTTCCTCGATCGTCACGCGGCGACCGCGATCAGCGATGAGATCCATAGCGTTTCTCCTGACCTTCCTATTTGTACGCGACGGTTATCAGCGTCCCGTCCAGCTTTGCCACATGCCGAGCTCGAAAACGGCGAGATCGGCGGCTCGTAACAATCCGCTTGCCGTGACCATGACATCGGTAGCGGAAACGGAATTTCGCGTAACCGGCGACAGCTTTTCACCGGCCTCGGTGCGCGCGGTGTAGACGCGGCATGCCGCGGCCATCAGCTTCTGCAGCGCTTCGGTGGTCACGATATCGAGCTTGCCGTCGGAGAGGCCGCGCTCAAGAGCAGCAGCGAGCCGCTTGGCGTCGGCGGACGCGCCGTCGATGATTTCGACATTCGGCTTTCCCGTCGAACGCGCCGGAGCGGCGCGGCGCGCGGTCTTCGCGGCGGTCCTAGCAATCGCAGTCTTGGCAATCGCAGTTTTGGCGGCAGCCTTCGACATCGTCTTGGCCGCGCGCTTAGGCGACGACATAGACGTCATCCCCCTTCTGCACGATCTTGTATTTCTTCAGTTTCATCTTGCGGTCGCTGACGCACTCGCCGGTCTTCATGTCGTATTCCATGCCGTGCCACGGACAGACGAAATGCATCTCGTCTTCGGAGAAGAACAGGCCCAGCGAGGTCTTGTCAGGCCGCAGCCGCTCTTCAACTTTGGCAATGGTCAGGCCTTCGCAGGCCGGTCCGCCCTGATGCAGGCAAAAATTGCTGTAGGCGTAAAACTCGCCCTCGTGCCGGAACACACCGATTTCGTTGTCACCGACGAAGACGATTCTCCGGTCCCCGTCTTTGAATTCCGCAACCTTTGCGACGAACTTTTCCGCCATCTGCGTTACACCTTCGCGTTTCACCCTAGGTCTCACCCCTCTGGGTGATTTACCGTCTCGGCCGGACCCGCGGGCCTCGGATTAAAAGGCGCCCGGTCTCGGCGCTGCCCAACAAGCGATGCTTCTAGCACAAGTCGCGGTCGCCCGCGACCGCGGTGGGCCACCGAAATACTTAGTCCCATTCCAAAATTCGACAAGGAAAATATGTCCTGGCACGGCGCAGCCCGGCGTAGTGGGCATGACTTGGCACCAAGCCATGCCCGCGCCGGGCCGCCGAGCGTTCTAGGCCATCCGGTTGGTCAATTCGCCGATCTTTTCGATCCAAAGCTTGACCGTATCCCCGGCCTTAAGGAATTCGCCGCGGCCGGCGCCGACGCCGGCCGGCGTCCCGGTCAGGATCAGATCGCCGGGATGCAGCGTCATGCCGGCCGAAAGCTGCTCGATCTGCTCGGCGAGGTTGAAGATCATGTCGCTCGAGTTGGAATCCTGCTTGAGGACGCCGTTAACCCACAACTTGAGGCCGAGCTTCTGCGGATCGCCGATGTCGCTGGCTGGAACGATCCATGGCCCAAGCGGACAGGACCCCTCGAACGTCTTGTGCTTGGTCCAATCGTGCTTGAAGGGCGACGTTTCGGGGACGTTGTCCCGGCGGCCGCGATCGCGGGCGGAAAGATCGTTGGCAATCGTATAGCCGGCCACATAGTTGAGCGCCTTTTCCTTCGGCACATCCTTGGCCACGCGGCCGATCACAGCGGCAAGCTCGACTTCCCAGTCGATGTTCTTCGCATAGCCGGAAATCTTGATCGTCGCCCCCGGGTCGGCGATGGCGTGAGGCGCTTTGAGGAAGTGCCACGCCTTGAGACCCTGGGTGTGCGGATCGGGCGGCGGCGGGCGGTTCTCGCGCGCCGCCATTTCGGCGGCATGGTCCATGTAGTTGGCGCCGGCGCAGTAGATGGTCGGCGGAAAACGAACCGGAGCGAGCAGCTTGGTCTTGGCCAGCGGCTGCCGCTTGGCCCGACCCTTCGCCGCGCCGGCGGCGGCCTTCTTCAGCGCGCCTTCGGCCGATTTCCAATCCCCGAGGATGCCCATCACCGTTGCGTAGGCTGCCTTGCCGGTGAGTTTTGCGGCATCGAAGACTTCGTCACCGATCACCAGACAGGCGCGCGGGCCGTCACTGGTCTGGCAGGTCGCGAGCTTGTAGCCGGCCGATTTAGCCCCAGCCATTTGCGTTTACTCCCTTGTGAAACGTCGCCGGCGACCAAACCGCGATCCCGAACCGTTGGCAAGCCCGCCACCGCATGAACGGCATGGCTCGCCGTGACATGCTCTTGAGTTGGCGCGGGCGTGGTGATTGATTCCCTCCCGAACAAGGCAAACGCGCCGCAGGTTGGAGAGACGCCATGATCAAGCCGAGACGCATTGGACACGCCACCTTCGAGACACCCGATCTGCAAAAGATGATCGATTATTACACCCAGGTGATGGGCCTGGTGCTTGCCGAGCGCGAGAAGGACCGCGCTTTCCTCACCACCAAGGTCGGCCTGCTCGCCATCGCCCTGATCAAAGGCGACACTGAGCGCTGCACGACGCTCTCGTTCGAGGTCGCGCCAGACAGCGATTTCAGCGCGCTGGCGCGCGAACTTGAGAAGGACGGCATCAAGAGCGAGCTGCGCAACGATTCGGTTCCCGGCATTGGACCGGTGCTGACCTTCAAGGACAACAAAGGCACCACCATCGCGCTGTTCAAGGAATGGAGCTACCTCGGCAAGCATCTCCAGCCCATCGGCGTCGGGCCGCTCAAGCTCGGCCACATCGCCTGGGTGGTGAACGATCCGCAGAAGACGGCGGAGTTCTACGAGAAGGTGCTGGGCTTCCGCGTCTCCGACTGGATCGACGACTTCTTTGTCTTCATGCGCTGCAACACCGACCATCACACGGTGAATTTCATTCGCGGCGAGAACATCAAGATGCACCACATGGCCTTCGAGCTGAAGGACTTCATCCATCTGCAAAATTCCTGCGACCTGTTCGGTCAGCAGAAGATCCCGATCATCTGGGGACCGCTGCGTCACGGCCCCGGCCACAACATCGCCACCTATCAC
>DATIYG010000086.1:0-4215 GCA_035517755.1 Rhizomicrobium sp.
AGCCGCTGAGAAATCATCGTTTTTGCATCTGGCCTATCTGGTGGCGATCACCATCAAGGGCATCGATGGTCTGATCGAGACGGTCGCCGGGCTGATCGTCGCCATCGTCGGGTCGGAGCAGCTTTACATCCTCGCCCTTCGACTGACGGCACCCGAGATCGAGAACAATCCAGAGAGCCACACAGCGCATCTTGTCCGCCATGCCGCCGACAAGCTGGCCGATGCGCCGAGCGATTTCGTCGTCTTCTATCTGATCGCTCACGGCGTGATTAAGCTGGCGCTCGCCATCAACCTGATGATCGAGAAGGCCTGGGTGTTTCCCGTGGCGAGCGTCTTCCTCACGGGCTTTATCCTTTACATGAGCCATCGCCTGACAATGCTTTGGTCGCCCTGGCTTTTCGCCTTCCTCCTCTTCGATACGGTCACGTTGGCGCTGGTGCTGAACGAGTGGCGGACGCATCGCGCGCGCCACGCCTGACCGTCGCTGTCGCGAGCGAAGGCTGGCGGCCCCGGCAGGAATCGAACCTGCAACCCGCAGCTTAGAAGGCTGTTGCTCTATCCATTGAGCTACGGGGCCCAAGCGCAATCGGGCGAAGTGTGCAGCGGTTCGCCCGAAAAATTGCGCGCCAAACAAGAAACTAGAGCGGGATCGCGATTCGAAGAAGAGCGATCCTGCTCTAGTGCGTCCAGGGGACCTTACGGTCGAAGCGGAAATTATCCGAATACGCCTTGGGCTTCACGGCTGTCGGGTGCGGCTCGAACACCTGATAGGGAATGCCATGCTTCTCGGCATAGGCAACCGCCTGCTCCGACGTCTCGAACTCGAGCAGGACCTGGCTTCTCATGTCGTCAGAACCGGCCCAGCCCATCAGCGGATCGGGTTCGGTCGGCTTCTCGGGCTCGTATTCGAGCACCCAGACCTTGGTGTTGCCGCGTCCCGACTGCATCGCATTCTTCGCCGGACGATAGATTCGCGCGCGCATGACTTCTCCATCAAGACCGCCACCGGCTCCCAGCCATGGCCCGCGAGGGCGAAGGATGGTCGGGGCGGCGTGATTTGAACACGCGACCCTCTGCTCCCAAAGCAGATGCGCTACCAGACTGCGCTACGCCCCGGTTTCACCGGCGGGCCCGTCCCTTACACGGTTGGCCGCGCCCCTTCAACCGGACCGCCCTTGGCCCCATGATCGGGTCGCTTTCGGGGAAACGAATCGATGTCGCACGACCTGATCCTGCTGCCGATGGGAGCATTGGCGCTGCTGACCTTTCTCGTTCTGCTCTTCGTGCCCGTTCGCCGGTTCCGCGCCGCGTTTGCGGGCCAGGTGGGCGCGGGCGATTTCCGCTATGGCGAATCGTCTCGCGTTCCGGGAGAGGTCTCGATTCCGAACCGGAACTATATGAACCTGCTCGAGCTGCCCGTGCTTTTCTATGTCGTATGCGTGCTGAACTACATCACCAGCCCGACGGTGAGCGGGCTAACGCTCGCGCTTGCCTGGGCCTATGTCGGCTTGCGTGTGATGCACAGCCTGATCCATCTCACTTACAACAATGTGATGCATCGTCTGGCCGCGTTTGCGGCCAGCAATTTCGTCCTGATGGCCATGTGGATTGTGTTCTTCGCAAGCCGGCTGCCCGGTTCGGCCTAAGCTGTTGTTCCCTGCCCTGACGGCGGTTAGCATTGCCTCCCCGAGAATTGGAGACGCTGATGGCATTGCGAAAGTACATCATCGAACGCGATATCCCCGCGGTTGGCACCTTTGAGCGCGAGCAGCTGAAGGGCGCCGCTGCCCAATCGAACAAGGTGCTGCGCGAGCTCGGGCCCGACATCCAGTGGGTCGAAAGCTACGTGGCGGAGAACAAGACCTTCTGCGTCTACCTTGCGAAGGACGAGGACATCATCCGGAAGCATGCGCAGATCAGCGGCTTTCCGGCCAACAAGATCACCGAAGTCCGCAAGATGATCGATCCCACGACCGAGCGGGCATGACGGATACGCTGCCGGATCCTTCGCGCTTCGTGGTGCTGATTTCGCACGAGCGATCCGGCAGCCATTTCCTCACCGATCTGCTGGTCTCAACCGGACAGGTCCGGTCGTTCGACGAGGTCTGCAATTTCAACGCCATCAATCCGGACAGGGCGCCGGCGTCGTTCTACCGCTTCCGCAAGGAGGCGAGCGCGACCGATCCGGACATCCTGTTGCGGCCGGATTGGCAATCCATGGGCCGGTTCATGGAGGCGTATTTCTCGTACCTTGCGACACTCGCCCCGCACAAACACTGTCTGCTCGACATCAAATGGGGCCATGTCCACAATTTCGAGCAAGGCTGGTGGACACCGGAGCGACGGCCCTTCCTGTTCGGTTGGCTCGAACGCAACAGCATTCCGGTGATCAATCTCGCGCGGCGCGATTCTCTGGCCGCGACGGTGTCCAACCTTGTCGCGCAGGAGCGCCAGGTCTGGCACAAGAAGGAAGGCGAGGTGCAGCCTGCTGCGCCGGTGACCATCGATGTGCGCAAGGCCGTGGACCACGCGCTGCTGATGGAGCGCGAACGGGAGATGGTGGCCGCGTGGGTTTCCACCAACAATTGCTTCAACGTCGCTTATGAGGACATCGCCGGTGACGACGGAGCACGCCAGGCGATCATGACCCGCCTGTGCCAATTCCTGAAGATCGATCCGCCGGCGGAATTCAAGTCGGAGCGCGCCAAGCTGATGCGATCGATCAAGGCGGCCGTCGCCAACTATGCCGAATTGCGCGAACGCGTGGCGCTCGAAGGCGGCGGCAAGCTGGTGCTGGCGGACTAGCCTTCGATCTTCGAGAAATCCGCCACCAGATGCAGCGTGGCGCGCAGGCGCGAGAGCAGCAGAAGACGGTTCTTGCGCAGCTCGGGATCCTTGTCGTTCACGGTGACCTTGTCGAAGAAGGCATCGACCGGCTTGCGCAAACGCGCCATCACGCCCATGGCGGGGGCGAAGCGCTCGCGCTCCACTTCGGCGCGGATGAGTTCGGACGCTGTGGCGAGTTCCACGAACAGCGCCTTCTCTTCCGGCGCGGTGAGCAATTCGGGATCGGGATCGCCGTCGTAGCTGGTCTTGTCGCGCTTCTCTTCGTCCCTGAGAATGTTTGCGGCGCGGCGATAGGCGACCAGCAGATTGGCACCGTCATCCGTTTTCAGGAACGCCTGCAGCGCCTCCACACGCGCCACCAGCCGCAACAGATCGTCCTCGTTGCCGAGGCTGAACACGGCATCGATCAGATCGTGCCGCGTCCCCTTCTCGCGCAACGCGACTTTCAGGCGATCGGCGAAGAACGACAGGACGTCGAGCGCCACCGCCTCAACCCGCTGAGAACTCTTACGCTGAGGTGTGCCGTCCGCCATCAGCAACGGCACTTGCCGCAAGAACCCGTCAGTTCGGTCCTCGAAGCCCAGGCGATCATAGAAAAAGCATCCGCTTTGCCGGACGTCCCGTTTCAATCCCACGCGCAATTGGGCCATGATCACTAAGCGGATTGCACCAAGCGCGGCGCGGCGCAAAGCGTACGGATCGCCGGAACCTGTGGGTCGTTCATCAATCGCGAAGAAGCCAACAAGCTGGTCCAGCTTGTCCGCCAGCGCGACGGCGATGGAGACTTTGTTGGTGGGAACGGCATCGTTGGGGCCGAGGGGTTTGTAGTGATCGCGGATGGCATCGGCGACATCGGCGTCTTCGCCGTCGTGCAGCGCGTAGTAGCGGCCCATCACGCCCTGCAACTCGGGGAATTCGCCGACAACGCCAGTGGTGAGGTCAGCCTTGCATAGACGCGCCGCGCGTCTGGCTTTGGTAACATCGGCGCCGATCTTCTCCGCAATCTCGCCCGCCAGCGCTTCGATGCGCTCGACCCGCTCGTACTGCGTGCCAAGCTTGGCGTGGAAGACGATGCCCTTCAGCTTGTCGATGCGGCTGTCGAGGCGGTGCTGGCGGTCCTGGTCCCAGAAGAACTTGGCGTCCGACAGGCGCGCGCGCAGCACGCGCTCGTTGCCGGCGACAATCTCCTTGCCGCCGTCGGCAGCAATCATGTTGGCGACAACGGCAAACCGGTTGGCGAGCTTGCCGGCCTTGGGGTCGCGCAGCGAGAAATACTTCTGATGCACCCGCATCGACGTCTGCAAAATTTCCGCCGGCACATCCATGAACTGGTCTTCTATTCTGCCGATCAGCACCACAGGCCATTCG
>DATIYG010000087.1:0-2771 GCA_035517755.1 Rhizomicrobium sp.
CGCTTCTATCGCGGCATGATCGTCGAAGTGCCGCTTCAATTGTGGGCGCTGCCCGGCAAACCGAATGTGTTCGACATCTATCGTGTGCTTGGTGAGGCTTATCAGGGTGAGAAGCTGGTCGAGGTTGCCGACTTCGACGGCGCGATGACGGCCCTGAAGCGGGCCCGTGAGGGACGCCCCGTCGATCCGGCCCAGTTCGAGAAGACCGCGCCGCTGCAAACGCTGGACGCGGAGATGCTGCGGCTGACGAACGGCATGAAGCTGTTCGTGTTCGGCAACGACAAGACGCAACAGGCGCGCCTTGTTGCGGTGCTCGACAATCTTGGCAAGGGTGCATCCGGCGCTGCGGTGCAGAATCTCAACATCATGCTTGGGATCCCCGAGACCACGGGCCTGCTGTGATGGATGGGTTCGGCGAGTTCGAGGCGACACTGGCCATGGCAGGCGTGCGCGACGATCTGCTCACGCCATCGGAGCGCACGGCCTTCGATCATGACGGCTATCTGATCCTCCGCGATGCCATTCCGCACGACTGGATCGAGCCGCTGCGCGAAAGTTTCGAGCAGCTGATTCCGGAACGATGGCACTTTCCGCGCGAGCCCGGCACGCGCTTCTCGAAACTCGACGGCGAACCCCTCGTCCGCCGCACATGCCTCCTGCCGCGGGTCCTGGCGGCCGTCGCGTCGATGATGCGGCGGCGCTTCTATTTCGCCGCCATTCAGGGACGCGATCCAGCACTGGGCGGCGGCAGCCAGAAGCTGCATCGCGACTGGCTCGTAAACCGCACGCCCACGACGGTGATCTCCGGCTTCGCATTCCTGGACGATTTTGACGCGGGGAATGGAGCGACGCGCGTGCAGCCCGGAACCCATCGTGATGCTCCGCCAACGGACGATCTCGTGTTGAGCGGAAGGACCGGGGACATCCTCCTGCTCGACGCGCATCTGCTTCACTGCGGCACGCGCAACGAGAGCGGACGCAAGCGCCGCTCCTTGCATATGGGCTTTAACGCCCACGAGAAGTTCGGGCAGGACTACGATGTGCTGGATCTGACGGGGACCAGTCTTCTTGAACGCCGGTTGATGGGACATGATGCGTAAGGAAGCGAGGTCCGCATGACAATCATCGACACGGACCGTCTGCAGCAGTTTGAAAAGCTGCCAGGCTGGCGCGGCCGCATGGTTCACTCCGCGAACATGACGTTCGGATATTGGGATTTCGATGCGGGCGCTTCCATCCACCAGCACCAGCACCAACAGGAAGAGGTATGGCACCTGATAGAAGGCGAAGTGGAAATCACGATCGGCGGACAGATGCACCGGGCAAGCGCCGGTGCGGTCGCGATTGTGCCGTCGAACACGCCGCATTCCGTCGTCGCTCTGACGGATGGCAAGGCCATCGTTTGTGACTATCCGCTCCGCAAGGATTTTGCGCCTTGATCGAGCGGATTGTCTCAGGCGCCGTTGCGGTCGCAGCCATGTTGGTGGGGAATGCGCTTGCTGCCGATTATCTGCCGCCGCCGGGCGATCAGTGGGAGACGCACACGCCCGCGCAGGAAGGGCTCGATGCCGCCAAGCTGAAGGCCGCCATCGATTTCGCCGTGGCTCACGAGACGAAGCTGTCGCCGGAACTCGACGGCGTGATCGACCAGCGTGATCAGCGCCTCACCGTTCCGCTGCAGTTCGCCAAGGAGCCGTTCTCCAGTCCGATCGGTCCGTTGACGCCGCATGCGCCGGCGAACGGAATGATCCTGCGCCATGGATACATCGTCGCCGAATGGGGCGACACGCACGCTGTCGACATGACGCATTCGGTGACGAAGGTGTTCGTGTCGTCGGTCGCGGGTATCGCGTTCGACCATCATCTCATCCGCGATGTGCATGACCGCGTGCTCGATTACGTGCATCCCTCTCCCGACTTCGAGCTGCCGCACAACCAGCCCATCACCTGGGACGAGATGCTGCGCCAGACCTCCGGCTGGATCGGCACCATGTGGGGCAAGCCGTGGTGGGCGGACCGGCCGGGCGAACATGCCTGGACCGAACTTGCCGCCGGGCCGCCGCCGGTCGGGAAGCAATGGAAGTATTCGGACGTGCGGGTGAACGCGCTGACGCTCGCTCTCACCTGTCTGTGGAAGCGCCCGCTGCCGGACGTGCTGAAAGAAAACGTGATGGACCCGATCGGCGCTTCCAGCGCGTGGCACTGGGAGCATTATGACAACGCTTTCACCATCATCGATGGCAAGCAGATCGCCGTGCCGCCCGGCGGCGGCCATTGGGGCGGCGGCATGTTCATTTCCGCGCGCGATCTGGCGCGGATGGGTTTGCTCGGGCTGCACGATGGCAAATGGGGCGACCGGCAGATTTTATCGGAGGCGTGGGTGAAGATGGCGCGCACGCCCACACCGCAGAACACGGAATACGGCTACATGAACTGGTTCCTCAACACCGATCGCAAGCTCGCGCCGGCCGCGCGCGAGGACGCCGTGATGTTTCTCGGCAATGGCGACAACGTCGTGTTCATCGACTACGAGCACGACCTCGTTGCCGTCATCCGCTGGATCGACGACAGCCAGAAGGCGGAGTTTGTGCGGTTGCTGGAGGCGAGCCTCACGCCGTAACGCGCCGGCAGAACGACGCCGCAGCCGCAATCGCGGACAGCACGAATGCGATCGCGATGAGGACATGCAGAATGAGATGATTTGCGTCTGGCGGCAGATGGCCGGGCGTGCTCGGCAGGATTTGCGTCGCGCCCGCAAACCATTTGGCGTA
>DATIYG010000088.1:0-21249 GCA_035517755.1 Rhizomicrobium sp.
TGGAATTGACGATCGACAAAGGCGGAATTCGAAACGAGATCGGCCGCACCAAGCGAACCATGCACGCCTACACTGCTCAGCAGGAAATCGTCCGATGATGGCTCGAGCAGAAAATTGTCGCGTTTGTCGGTGCCGAGATTCTGATCGTAGTATTGAGAGTCGCCGGAATGGGTCGCCTGGTAGGCGATGTGCGCTGAAAACGTCCAATCGGAATTTGGCTGCCAGGCCGCAGCGGTCCGGAAGCCGCCAATCGCCGTATTGTTGGTGTCGGTTTTGTGGAGGCGCGTTTCGTCGATGTACCCTCCCGAACTGTCCCCATAAGCGACCAGCCGAAGCGCGAGCTGGTCGTCGACGATCGGAATGTTAAGTGTGGCTTGCAGGCCTTCCGACGGCATACCGCCGAACGTGGCGGCTGCGTCCGCTCCTGCCATCAGCTCGAAACTATCGAGGTCTGGCTCCCGGGTCACGATTCGCACGAGGCCGGTGAGAGCGCCCGCGCCGTATAGCGATCCCTGCGGGCCACGCAGCACTTCCACGCGCTCGATGTCGACAAGCCGCAGGTTGGGATCCGGCGCATCCTGGGCGATCAGCGAGTCGTCCATGTACATGCCGACCACGGATTCGCTGAGGCCAGGCAAGACGCTGTCGGTGAGGCCTCTCACGAACAGCTTGTCTTCGCCGGGGCCAAGGTTGCTCGCTGTCAGCCCGGCGATTTCATTCGTCAAATCGTGCGTGGTCGTTACATTGAGCGCCTGCATTTGAGACCCGAGCACAATCGCGACTGAGTTGGGCGAGGTTTCCGCAACCGCATCCACCTTGCTGGCCGTCACCACAACGCGTTCGATTGCTCCGCTCGGCGGTGTGGCCGGCAATATCGGGGCCGCGATGATCTCGACAGAGCCCGCGTCCAGGAAGCGAAAGTCGAAACCGCTTCCAGCCAGAAGGCGCCGCAGCGCCTCCTCTTTGCCGAACGTTCCTTGCAGCGGATTGCTGGCTCCGCCGTGAAAGTCCACTCCGGAATCGCTGACTGAAATGTCAGCCTGCATTGCGAAATCGACGAGCGCATCGCCAATCGGTCTCGACGGAATATGAAACTCAGCCGCAGCATCCTGAGCTTGCGCCGCGACACCGGCCCAAGCCGCAAAAAGCAGGACGGCAATCGATTCGATCGGTCGAAAAAACCGCACGCCCGCGTTCCGGAAGCCCGCGGTATCTAGCGCTTTGATTTGGCCAGGTGCAACCGGATGGCGTCGCCCTCGTGCACTGCAACGATCGGGAGAAATGCGGTCAACTGCGAAATCGCGGTCCCCTCGTCGACCACATGCAGGATTCCGGAGAAGCGCTGACGCGATGCCGTGCGTTCATCGACGATGATGCGCGTGCGGAAATATCTGTTGAGATCGGCTACGACCTGCGTGAGCGGCGCGTCTCTGTAAATGAGAAACCCCTTCTGCCACGACGTAACCCATCTCGGATCAATCGTGTCCACCTCAGACGATTCCTTGCCTTCGATGTGCCGCAGGCGCTGTCCACTTTGAAGAACGATCGGCTCGCCGCCGGCTGCCGGAACGACGGAGACCTGACCTTCTGCAACAGCGACCGTGATGGCTCCCGCAATGCGGCGCACATCGAAGACCGTACCCAGGTCGCGGATTTCCCGATCGCCGGCCTGGACGACAAACGGACGTTCCGCTTGATGCTTTACGCGAAAGACCGCTTCGCCGCGGTCAAACTCCACCCGACGTTCATCCTCGCCCGTCGTGGCCGAAACCACCGTGTTCGGGCCCATTTCGATCTTCGAGCCATCTGCCAGAACGACGTTCCGCGACTGCCCGACCGAGGTTGAATATCGGATGGAAGGCGTTGACCGTGTGTCGATCAAAAGGAAGACCAGCAAAGCAGCAGCCAGCGCCGCCGCTCCGCCCATTGTAGCGGCTCGCCACGAAATACGCTGTTGCCGTGACTGGAATGAAGCGAGGGATGACTGGCTCGATGCCCGCTCTTGCCCGGCGGCGTCGCCAATCTGGGCCTCCAGAGCCTCTACCCTGTCGTAAGCAGCCCGATTCTCCGGGCCGGCTTCGATCCATCCGGCGAATTCGTCGAAGGCCGCTTCGTCCGCTTGCGATGACGCCAACCGCACGTGCCAAGCAACCGCCTCTTCAAGGCTCCTGTCCCGGCTCATCGCTCTCTCCGCGTCACCATCCATGTCTTCACCTCCAGGAGACGCCACCGCGTTGCGCCCGCCACCCGACAATCAAGGAACGCCCCCGGAAATCGGTTGGCCATTGCAATTCAGCCACGGTCCACCCGCTTCACCAGATGCAGCAAGGCGGTATGCATGTGCTTCTCGACGGTCCGACGCGAGATTCCGAGCTTCGCCGCCACGTCCTGGTGCGAAAGACCGTCAAATTTGTGCAGATGGAAGACCCGCTGGCATTGCGGCGACAGCTCGCTCAACACGTCTTTCACCCGGGCGAGAAGCTGTTTTCCCGCAAGCTCGGTTTCCGCCGAAGGCGCATCGGACAAGGCGCCCTTCTCGTGCATCGAGTACTGGGTGTCGGCCCACTTCTCGTCCCGCACACGCGATCGCGCCAGCCCTCTCCGGTAGTCGCGGGCCTCGTTCAATGCCATTCGGAAGAGATACGCGGCGGGATCGCGGACGTCCGTGGCGATTTGCGCTCGCGTCAGTCCGACAAACATTTCCTGAAGGACATCCTCGGCGTCGGCGCTGTTGCCAAGGCGGGCGATCAGGAATTTTTCGAGCTTGCCCCGACGGGCCAGAAATTCATCCAGCAGATTTGACGCAGCCTTCGGATCAGCGTGCACGAGGCTGGCCTCCGTGAAAACGCCCGCCATTCGGAGGCCGATATCGGCCTGATTGGACGGTCACGATGGTTAGAATTGCTGGGGCGTCAAGGGGTGGGGTCCCGTGGCGGCGGTGGCGTCTGTCAATCGATAGCTCCGGGGCAATTGTCGGTATGTTGGGCGTCCGATCGCATCATCGAGCTTGGTGCAGTTTTGCCGCGGGAATTTTCGCCGATCACTCGAGGGGCGTGGGACGCGTCGTGCGGTTTCTGGTAACCGGCGGCTTCGCGACCCTACTCAATCTCTGTTTACTATGGTTGTTCGTGACGCTGATTGGCCTTCCAGTGGTGGCGGCCGGGGTCGTCGCATTTTCGATTTCCGTTGTGGGCAATTTTGCGTGTCAAAAGTTTTGGGCTTTCTCCGCTCCGGGACTGGTTTGCTTGGGCGGCGAGGCAACAGGATTTGCTGCGGTCAACGTCGTCAATCTGCTCATGAACACGACGATTCTCTACGTCCTGATCAGGAGACTCGGCTTCGGCTACCTCACTGCCCAAATGACAAGTTCGGCTTTCATCGCCATCGGGTCGTATTACGCCTATCGGCTCATATTTTCGCAGCGATCAAATGAACGCGTCACTGCTGCCCGGGAGGGGTCACAGCGCCATGCTTCTGATGCTCAAGTCGATTTGCCTCCATGGTATCGGCGGCCGCTCCAGCCGAATCTCCCAGTCGCTGACGTAGGTCTGCCCGCGCCCGAAACGCTTCGATATAAGCCGGCGCGGCGGCGATGGCCGCATCATAGTCCGCCCTGGCCTTCAGGTCGTCTTCAAGGCTGACGTACACGTCGCCCCGCGCCTTCAGCACTTCTGCGTTGTTTGGCGACGCTGCCAACGCCGCGACGAGATCCCGAATCGCAGCATCAAAATGCCGCTCACGATGCAACGCCAGTGCGCGATCATATAGAGCGAGCCAGTTGTTGGGCTCGGTCTGCAGCGCCTGGCCGTAGCGTTTGATCGCGCCGTCATCGTCGCCGCTGCGCGCAGCCATGATCCCAAGGTCGATCAGGATGGATGCATTGCCGGGGTCAATTGCGAGTCCGGCTTCGAATTCCTGAAGCGCGCCAGCGTTGTCTCCGCCATCCATCAGACCCTGGCCCAAATGCAATATGCCATTGATGTCCTTGGGATCGAGCGCCAGCGCCTTCCTGAAATCGGCGATGCTTGCCGCGCGGTCTCCCTTGGCCTCGTAAGCCAAACCGCGGTCAAAATACGGCACATGGTCATTGGGATAGCGTTGAACGGCCGCGGCATAATCGGCCAGTGCCCGATCCAATTCGCTTTCGTCGAGGTAGACGTTCCCTCTTTCGATCAAAATGCCCTCGTCGTCGGGTTTCAGTTTTAAGGCAGCATCCAGTGCAACAACTGCGTCAGCGTTACGGCCGAGCGATCTCAGTTCGCGACCCTCCTGATACAACGCGTCCGGATCCGAACTGTCGAGTGCCGCGGCCTTTCGCAAATCCGCAAGCGCGGCTTCATGATCGCCCTTCTTCGAAAACGCGATCCCCCGGTCAAAATACGCCGCCGCACTGTTCGGCTCACGTGCCAGCGCTGCGTTGTAATCTGCCAGTGCCTTGTCATATTGCTGCGCTCTGGCCTCTGCCAGACCGCGATCGATCAGCAGTGGAACATTGCCCGGATCCTGTTTGAGTCCGGCCTCAATCACCGCAACGGCGTGCGCGTCGTCACCATCCTTTGCGTACGTTTCGCCCAGATTGGCGACGACGTCGAGGTCCGCCGGGTTGGCTGTGTGGGCCGCCTGTAAGTCATTGATGGCAGCCTGGTCCTGGTTGGCCGCCGCTTCGGCCAGGCCGCGGTTGAAGTGCGCCGCAAAGCTGTTCGGGTTCACGGCGAGAGCCGCCGATGCATTCGAAATCGCGTTAGCATAATCCTTGCGGTGCAAATAGATGAGGCCGCGGTCAACCAGTAGCGCCTCATTTTTCGCGTCGGCTTCCAGCCCCGCGTTGAAGGCCGCCAAGGCGCCCGCATCGTCTCCGGCGTCCATCAGCACTTCGCCCATTCTGTCAAAACTGTCGGCATCCTTCGGATCGATTTGCGTGGCTTCTGTGAAGTCGCGAATTGCGGCTTTCTTGTCGCCCTTGTCTGAATCCGCAAGACCCATGTCATAGTAGACGACTGCGCTGCGCTTGATGGCTGCCGATGCCCGGTAATCGGCCATTGCAAGATCGTATTCCTTGTGGGCGGCGTGAAAATTGCCACGCTCGAGCAGCAGCCCCGCATCCTTGGGCTTGAGCTTGAGCGCGTCGTCAAATTGTTGCCTGGCTTCTTCCGTGCGACCAAGCTGGTCCAGCTCCTTGCCCGCATGGATTCTTGCATCGGTGTCTTGAGGACTTAGTTCGGCTGCTTTGGAGAAATCTCGCAGCGCCGACACGTGATCGCCCCTTTGCGCATATACGAGCCCGCGATCAAAATAGGACGACGATTCAGTGGGGTCGACGACGATGGCCGCGTTGTAGTCGGAAATCGCAAGGTCAAATTTGTTTTGGTCGGATCTGAGATTGCCACGGCCGATGAGTGCACCAAGCTCGTTGGCATTGATACGAAGCGCGGCGTCAAAGTCCCGTTCCGCGCCGGCATCGTCTGAGGCCTGCCTGGCCGCCGAGCCGCGCACGGCGTAGGCCCATGCCAGGCTTGGATCAATGGCAATCGCCTGACTCGCGTCCTTGATGGCTGCCTGCGGTTGGTCGCTTCTCAATTCCAGATCGGCACGATCGACCAAGGTGATGGCGTCATTCGGATCCGACCGCAACAAGCCATCAAAGACCTTTGCTGCATCGTCCGGTTTGCCCATATTTTCGAGCACGATGCCCCGTTGCCTGATCGCATTTTCCGGATACGCGAGGTGGCGGGCCAGTGCTGCATCAATGTCCTTCAGAGCGCCGTCATAGTCGCTCAGGTCTGTTTCCAGTCGCGCCCGCTGAAAGTACGCCAGGGCATAGTCCGGCTGACCGGAAATTGCCGCGTCATAGTCGGCCGCCGCCTTGGTCCTGTCATGCAGCGAGTAGTAGTACGTCGCCCCGCGAGCGGTCAGCGCCAGGCCACTGTGCGGGTCGACGGCAATGGCGTGGTCGTAGTTGGCGATTGCTTCATCGTGTTTGCCCATATCGTCGCTTACATCGCCCGCCAGCACGTAAGCGTCGATATCGGTCGGGTCCGTTTGGATGGCTTTGACCGCGTCGGCAAGCGCAGCTTCGTATTTCCTCTGCACGTACAGCGCTTTTCCGCGCGCCGCATAGGCATTCGCCAGGGCTTTCTGGTCGGTCACGCCGCTTTCGATCACGTGGCTGCAAAACGCGATGACGGAGTCAGCGTCGCTGATGCCTTGATGCTGGTCGGGACAGGTATTTGCCGCAGGCCCGGCTGCTGCGACGCTGTCGGCTGGGGTCATCGGCGCAACGGCCAACGCGGCTGCAAAGAGGTGACGCTTGAACGACATCGATCTTTCCCCCCAAGCTTCCTGCTGCCAGCCTAGTTCCGGTCTGTAAGCGCGGCGGCAGTTGACGGCAGCGCGACCAATTCGATCGGTCTTGCAGCCAACCAGGTAGCCGCAGCCTTTCGAACTTCCGATGCCGTCACGGTTTCAAACAACGGCAGCAGGTCGGTCATTTCCTTGAGCCGTCCCGGTTCTTGCGCCGAGCCGTCAAGTCCCGCGACCCACCAGTCATTGGTCGAGTGCCGGGCTTTCATCGCGGCAACGATCGGGGCCCTGGCCGCTTCCAGGTCCTCATCCGAAAACTGGCCATGGGACAGCTTCTCGGCCATCGCCTCGATCTCCCGCATGACCAATGCCGCATCGGCCGGCGCAGTTTGAACCACAGCCTGCATGTAGCCCTGGTCGGCCAGATCCGGTGTAGCCATCCCAACGTCGGGAGAGTATGTCCTGCCAAGTTCGTGGCGGATCCGATGTCTGAGCGCGTTGTCGAACACCTTGCTCAACAGCGACAAGCTTACTTCCTCGCGCCGGCGTTCAGGCGTCGCCACATAGAGAGGCCAGATCGCGGCGATGATGGCAACGTCCGTCGGTCCCTCGTGCGTGAGTCTGATCGTCGGACTCTGAGACGTTGGAAAGCGCAAGAACCCTGAATCATAGCGGGGCGCTGGCTTCGCCGGACGCGGTGGCAATGCGCCAAATGTTTCGGCGACGTATTCGGTCGCGACTTCCTCGGACACATCGCCAACTACGGTGACTTCGAGAGGATCGGAGGTAATCGCGGGCTTAAGCTCGGCGGCAAAATCACGCGCGCGCAAGCGCAACAGGTCTTGCCGCGCCGGCAAGCCTTCCCGTGCGTCCGATTGCAGTGCGTGCTCCAGCCCATACCTTAGCACTGAGGCGGGATCGGACCGCGCATCGCGATAAAAGGCATCGGCCAGTGTCGGAATTTGACTGTCGAACGAGTCGCGAAATCCTGGATCGCTTGCAAACGCTGCGAGAATTTCAAGCTGACTCTTGAAATCCCCGCCAGTTGTGGAACCGCTGAGCACAAAGCCGCGATCTTCGATCCGCAGTTCCGCGTTCCAGTCAATTTGGGAAAATTGCTGCTGCAGGTCGACATAGTCGTTGCGGCCCAATCCCATCTGGGCAAGCAGCGCCGCGCCCAGCCGCGCTTGCACCAGATCGTCCGGAGCAATTTCGCGACGGCCGCCGCCAAATCGCACGCGAACCTTGACCTGATCGTGAGCAAAATCCGTGTGCTTGAAGTTGAGAACGAGACCGTTGCTGAAGACCATCCTGACAAAATCAGGATTGGTCATATTGGTGCGGCTCACCACCTGACCGGCTTTTCCGAAGTCGCCATACGACCATGCGGCCGGCTTGTTCGGCGCCGCCGTGGTGAGCATCGCCCGCTGCGCATCTTGCCAGACCTGCTGAACCGCGCTCTCTGCAACTTTGCTGTCCGTGGACAGTGCAATCAGCGGCCCGCCGCCGGTCCAGTCGGTTGCAAATGCGTGCTCGACATCGGCGATGCGCACAGATTCGGCGGCAACATCGAACACTCGGAACGCTTCAGGGGGTGATGCATAGACCTCATGATTCAACGCCCTTCCGGCGATTTCTGTTGCAATTCCAGCTGACGCCGAGGTTTGTGCCACATGCATGGCGCCGCGAAAGTTTGCCCGCTGATTTTCGATGGCGGCATCGATCTCCTCCTGGCTGATTCCCCCTTCTGACATTCGGCGGATTTCAAGCCATGCCGCGCGCAACGCCTGTTGCCATTGCCCAAGCTGCGGAATGATCAGCAGACAGGTGTTTCGCGCCGCTCGAAGGTCGGTTGAGGAAAACACTTGTGCCGACACAAAGGGCGGTGAGGGACCTCCGGCGATCGCGCCAAGCCTGCGATCGGCGATTTCGACCCAAAGCGACGTCAACAAGCGCTGGCGGACAGCCGCTACGGTATCGATCTTGTAGGGCTCGTTGGGACCGACCTTGCAGACATAGATGGTCGTGGGAAGACGCGGTTCAGAGCGCGTCATAACCTCTTCGGCTCGTTCCGCCGCAACTGTGCCGGGCGAAGGCGGAGCGGGCTTGGGCCCATTTGCGGTCCATGTGCCAAAGGTGGATTCGATCTGCTGCCGCAGCGCCTGTTCGGAAACATCACCGACCGCGACGATGATTGCGTCGTCCGGCCGGTACAGGCGCCGGTAAAATGCTTGCAAGCGGGCGGCGGTAAGACCGGCCAGTTCGGCCGGCGTGCCGATTGTTTCCGGGCGCGCCGCGCGCAAATGCGGCAGAAGAAATCGCTCCAGGTCATCGCCGAGCAGCTGCTGCGGTCCCTGCCCGACAGCCCGCTCAGCAAGTATGATCTGCCGTTCGCGATCGACGGCGTCTTCGGAGAAGATCGCGCCATCGGCAACTTTGCGCAGCCAGCGAAACCCGATGGCGGTCGCAACGGCATCGGTCCGCGGCAAATCGATCTTGTAGACCGTGGAAAAGTCGTAAGTGAGCGCGTTTTGATCGCGGCCAAGCTCGACACCGATGTCGGCGAAATCGTTCTCGGGACCCGCCGAGTGCGCATTGTCGCCGCCGCTGAACGCCAAATGCTCCACGAAATGCGCAGCACCATGCTCGTCTGGTCCTTCGTCATAGCTTCCGACGTCGAAGACCAACCTCAGCGACAAGCTACCTTTGGGCGTCGCATTCGATTTGATTGCGTACCGCAACCCGTTCGGCAGAGTCCCGAACGTCGTGTTGGGGTCCGCCATAATTTGATCGGCTGCAATGTCCAAAGCCGGAGTGGCCGCAGCCAGCGCACGGTCGCCATCGATCGCAATACACAGAACAGCAGCGGCAGCTGCCGCCACCGCTTGCAGCGAATGTCCCACCTGACCAGCCCCACCCTTGTGTAACCCGCGCGCCCCCAAGCGCACCGGCAGCCACGCTATCGCAATCGCGAGTGAAAGAGAACCATTCGCGTGGTCTCCGGCTGGAGTTCTATGCGCCGGTTATCAAATGATTTTCACTCGAATGGCGCCCGCTCTCACGATCGGTTCTGCAGACTTTGCGGGCGCACAGGCCGCAATTGCGACTCAGGCTGTGTGGCTACACTGGGCGAGTACGGACGGTCGGCCATGCCAAGCAATCGACGGCCAACTCGGCTTGTCGACTATGTCGCAGTGCGAAGGACGGTTTGCGCCGCGCCACCATCGTGTGTAGAATTTTTGCCTAGGGGGACTCATTTCATGACCGACACTGCTGTCGCTGCCGTAGCGTCGCCATTCTCGATCGGACAGGTCGTCAGCCGCACGTTCTCTGTCCTTGGCAGACACTTCCTGCTCTTTTTCGGCCTTGCCGTGCTGGCAATTCTGCCATCCGAGTTCATGGCTTTCGTGATGCAGCCGGGCGCGGGCGGACTGCCATTTTTTGGCGCCGCTTACTGGGCCACATTCATCCTGAGCATGCTGGTTTCGGTGATCATGTCGGTCCTGCTGAGCGCCGTCCTGACATACGGCACTGTGATGGATCTCAGTGGCCGGCAAGCGAGTTTCGGCGAAGCATTGGGCGTCGCGGTCAGATTGTTCTTCCCGCTGATCGGGCTTGCGATCATTTCCAGCTTTGGCGTTGGCTTTGCATTTCTGCTCCTGATCGTGCCGGGGCTGATGCTGATGACAGCCTGGATCGTGGCCGTTCCGGTGCGGGTGATCGAAGGTACCGAGGTCTTCGATACGTTCAGCCGGAGCGCGGAGCTGACCCGAGGCCATCGCTGGTCCATCTTCGGCCTGCTCGTGGTCTATTTCATCATCGCGATTGTCGTAAGCCTGATCGCACGCCCGCTCCTGGTCGGAGTCTCTGCCGCTCATATTGGCGGAATCGCACCGCTCTACTTCATCGTCGACGGGGTCATCCGCACGTTTACCACCGTGATCTCCGCGACCGGCGTTGCCTGCCTCTATTATGAATTGCGATCCAGCAAGGAAGGCATCGGTCCCGATCAGCTCGCCTCGGTCTTCGAGTAAGTCAACCTGCGTCATGCTTGTCGCGCTTGCGCTTGCCGAACAACAAGCGCTGCTCGAGGCGGCCGCGAAGCGCCGCATAATACGCTGACAAGAACTCGGGCGCCGGTGTCTGGTCGGCGGTCAAGCCGATCTTGGACCGAATCCTCACTGCGACGGCCTGCATCGTCGCCGGATCGCGCCGGCGCAACACCTCCTCGAGCACTGACAATTCGTGAATACCGTAGGCGTCCAACGCCGCGCCGCTGAACATGATGGCCGGCAGCGCGGTTGCCGTAAGGTCGGCCCCCAGCACCCGTTTCGGTGCGCGCAACACCCAAGTGCCGGCAACCAGATCGCCGATGCGCAAGCGGTCGGCGTTGAACAGCGGAAAAAGCGTGAACACGCCGCACCACACGAGCGCAAAAACCGAAATCCAGGTATCGACCGTTTGCACACGCGCACCGAGAAAGGTGAGCGGCAGGAAGACCTCCAGCTCGCGCATGGCGTTTCGCGCGAAGATCGCATCCGCCGTCAGAGGACCACCATCGCGCCGCGCCACGCGCAGACCCAGAATGCGCTTGCCGGGCGTGGCGGCCCGGCTGGTGCACTCAAAGGCCGTAAAATAGAAGACGCGCAGAAAGAAAAACCCGAGCAGCCATAGCGCACCGAAATACTCGCTGGCGGCAAAGGAAAAAGCGAGGCCCGCGCCCACCAGCACAAGCGTAAGCGCAATCAGCGCCAGCACGATGAACGCGACATCGAGCAGGAAGGCTGCCGCGCGCTCGCTGGCATCGACAACGACAACACGGAGATCCACGCCCTCCGGCGTTACGAGCTCGCGGATTCGGCCGCCCGGCGTTCGGAGAAGACGTTCAGTCTGCGCGGCCGCGTCCATCGTTCCTCACGGGGAAATAGAAATACGCGAGCCAGAAAAGGCCGGTCATGGCCCCGATAGCGTAACGCAATTCGGTGCTGCCGATCAGTTGCCGCGCGAATCCCTCCAACAGGCCCGCGACGAGCAACATCACCACGACTCCGATCATCACGAGCGTCGCGTCCTTGCCGGCGCTGCGCAACGCGTCCAGCCGCGAAAGCTCACCTGGAAACGCCAGCGCCCAACCGATGCGGAATCCCCCGGCGCCGGCCAGCGTAATCGCAAACAGCTCCGTGACACCGTGGACGAAGAGCCATCCGCCAAATGGGATGCCCAGGCCATGCCCGGCATAAACGGCAATCATGGCTCCCAACATGAGGCCGTTGTAGAAAAGGAAAAATGCCGTCGGCAAACAGCAGGCAAATCCCAGTGCGAAGGCAAGCAGCGCCATCTGAGCGTTGTGCGTAAAGAGAAAGCTCGAGAAGAAGGCCAGTCCATTGGCGCCATGGCTTTGCGCTATAGCCTGCTGCAGGTCCTTCGTCGAAGCACCTGGATCGCGTCCCTGAGCCAGTCCTTCCGGCACGAACGCGTAAAACCATTCCGCGCCGCTGCTCACAAGCCAAAACGCAATGGCGACGCCGAGAATCCCGAACGCGAACGCGACAATCGTCTCCCGCCATAATCCTCGCACGGCATTTCGCCAGTCGCGGAGGAGGTACCGCGTTATACGCTCGACGAATGACGCTCTCGAGCCATAGACACAGAAATAGGCACGCGTGCACAAGCTCTCCAGATAGGCGATGAGATTTTGGTCCAGCGACACTGCACGTGCCGCCGACAACGACGACAGGGCGGACCGATACAACACCGGAATCGAAACCACGTCGTCATCGCTTAACTGCCGCTTCCGGCCTGCTTCGTAGAGGTCGAGCAGGTGTTCGAGCCGGCGCCATTCCGCCTCGCGTTCGGTCCGGAATTTCTGGCTTCTCAGCATGGATGCCATGTCACAGCCGGGCCGCGTTGTGCTTCAGCGCGAGATAAGTCTCGAGCAATCCAAATCCGATCCTGTCCAGAGAAGTTTCGACGACGTCGACGCCCAGCCGCTTCAGGCGCATGACCACCGTCTCGCGCTCGCGCAGCATGCTGTCGGCCAGGACCGCGCGCGAAACATCCGCCGGCTCATTTGGCCTGGCTGCGCGCATCGTCTCCAGCTCCTCGTCCCGGAAAACGACAAAGACGACGACGTGCCGCAAGAGCAGCTGCCTCACATTCTCCAGCATCAGCTCGGCACTGACCGTGTCGGCAAAATCCGTGAAGACCACGATGATGGAGCGGTGCATGGCTTCGGCCGACAGTTGCGTGAGGCCTAAGGTGAAATTGGTTTCGGCAGTCGAATATTCGAGCCGCGACGCCAGACGCTGCAGCATCGGAAAAGCAGCCACTCCCGCGACTTGTCCGCTGCGCGCCCGGGGACGATCGTCAAACGCAAACAGGCCGACGCGATCGCCCAGGCGCAGCGCGACGAAGGCGAGCAGCAACAGGGCCTGGATTGCGCGATCGACGCGCGGAAGGCCAGCCAGGGGTTCGCACATCATTCGGCCGGTATCGACCGCAAACACGATGTGCAGGTTTTCTTCGGCCTGAAACTCGCGCACCAGCAGCTTTCCATGACGAGCGCTCTGATTCCAGTCGATCATCCGGCGGTCCATTCCGCTCTGAAATTCCTTCAGGGCGTTGAACTCGGCACCCTCGCCAGCCCTGAGCTGCACCCGCAAACCAATTTGCGCGGCGCCACGGTGGAACAAGCGCACCGCCTCGTCCTTGACTGAAGCGATGTTGGGAATCACGGCGATAGTCCGCTCCACATCCAGACGAGTCTGCCGCCAGCAGAGACCGATCGGGCCGCGCCAGCGGGCCCAGATGGACTTTACGGTTCCCTGGCCGCGGCGCACCGGCGCGATCTCGAAGCGCGCGCAGCCCATACCGGACTCCACAACGCATCCGATTTTTCGCGGTTCGGCCTGGAGCCGAGCGTCCGTGTCGATTGCAAATTCGAGATGAGATGGTGCGCGCGCGGAGAACCGGGCCTTGAGGGTTGCGGATTCCGCGCGGCCGACGCCCATGGATGACGGGATGTCTGCGTCTATGATCGTTCGGGCAGGCGATGCCGCCAACGCGGCGTCGATCAGGAAGAGCCCAAGCGAAAACACGATCCAGCCCACACCGATCAGCCACAGCGACGGAACGGCGATCGCCGCGGCAAGCGCCAGAGGCACGCCGGCCAGCGCAACGAAAATCATGCGAGCGCTGGGATACATCAGCGCGGCGCCTCGACCTGCTGGGTGATGGCCTGGACGATCTCGTCCACCTTGCGGCCGTCGATTTCGGCCGCCGGGGACAAAATTACGCGGTGCCGCAACGCCGGAAGGAGCAGCGCCTTGACGTCATCCGGGATGACATAGTCTCGCCCGTCCAGCAGCGCCCGCGCACGGACAGCAGCGGCCAGCATCGCTCCGCTGCGTGGACTTGCGCCGTGCGACAGGTCCGGGCTCGTGCGCGTCGCGCGGATGAGATTGACGATGTAGGCGGTCACCGGCTCGGCGAGCCGGACACTCGAAACGAGCGAGAGACTCTCGCTCAGCTGTCTGGCATTCACGACGGGTGCAAATCCCAGCGCCAGCGGATCGGGCATGCGCACGGTCGCGCCTTGCGCGCTCACCATGGCGATTTCCTCCGCTTCCGAAGGATAGGCGAGCGTGTGCTTGAAGAGGAAGCGGTCGAGTTGCGCCTCAGGCAGCGGATAGGTGCCTTGCTGCTCGATCGGATTCTCTGTCGCGATGACCATAAAGCGATCGCTGAGCACATTTGCCTTGCCATCCAGCGTTACACGCCGCTCCTGCATCGCTTCCAGCAAGGCTGCCTGCGTCTTGGGAGGCGTGCGATTGATCTCGTCCGCCAGCAACAGCTCGCAAAAAATCGGTCCGCGATGTACAACGAAGCTGCTGGTCTGGAAATTGAACTGGTTGGTGCCGATAATGTCGCCAGGCAGAAGGTCGGGCGTGAACTGGATGCGTCCAAATTCCAGTCCCATGCTCGCCGCGAAACATTGCGCGAGAAGGGTCTTGGCGGTTCCTGGCGGACCTTCCAGCAGAATGTGACCGCCGCAAAACAGCGTCACAAGCATGAGGTCGATCGTCTCGGCCTGCCCGATCACGAGCCGGCCTATCTGGGCCCGAATGTGTTCCGCGACCGCCTTGAGTTCAGCTACGTTCACGCAAGATCTCCCGTTTCCACGAATAAAGCCTGGTCGCTATTTGCATCAGGTCGCCCACGCTTCTGGCTGCGAGCGCTTCGGCCCGCAACCGGGCAAACCGGTCTGATCGCGGCGTTGCCTTCTCGATCGCCGCGATCCACGAGGAATCGGCTTGCGATCGCGGTATCCCAAGCCGGATGGCGATGACGCGCAGCATGGTGTCGGCATAGCGCGGCGCCATCGCCACTTCCCGGTGCATCAGATGCAGCATCGCGGCGGTGTTGTCCGCGAGCGCCCGCTTGCCGAATGGGATGACGCGAGGTCCGCTGCGAGGATCCCCGAAGCGGTTAAGCGCATGAAATGCCAAAAGGGCGGCAGCAAGAAGTGCGCAGAGCGTTGCGCCAAGGATGGGCGGCTGAAATACCGTGCGCAGCAATTCAGGGGATTGCGAAAATCCGTTCAAGGTAACATCGAACGAAATCGGGCGGTCACTGACTCGCAGAAGCTGAGGCAGCGCAAATGCTGCGCGCGCAACCGACACATCGCGCAAGCCAAAATTGTTGAACAAGTCGGCGTCGGCGAGAATATAGGCTTGCGTGCCGCGAATTTGTGCCAGCACAGCAGCCCCGTGCTCGTCCACAATGCAGGGATCCAACCCCTTGCCCGAAATCGTCTGCAAACTGTCTATCGTCACCGCCCTGTCCGGCACGGCGCCCGCGAATCTGCCGAATGCCGCTTTCAGACGAATTCGGCCACTGCCATGGCGCTGCGAGACTTTCGAACGACCGGCAATCGTCGACACGACGGACCTGACGGAATCCGGCGAGAGCGCCCTCATCTTTACCACCCATCCCGGGTGGTCGATATCGGACATCGTGATCCATTTCGGCAAAACGATAAGGCGCGGTCCCGGCCCGATCATTTTCTTGAGATTTTCGCGGCTGCTGTCGACATCCGGGGTCAGCACCACAATGCCGAAGCGATTGACTTCCGGAGGCGTGCGGCCGACGACCGTGTCGATGTCGGCGCTCTCAAGCAGGTAGCGAATGCCAGCGAATCCCACGGCGGATTTGGATAGAGCGTTTGCGGCGCCAGTCTGTTCCGAACTCAGGTCGGATTCGTAGGCGGAAAGAAGCAGATATGTGAGCAGCGACAGCGCACTCACCAGCAGGAGAGCAATCGCCGTGCGCGGCCCGATGGGTGCTTGAGCGCTCATGCCGGTGCATTCCACACATCGGGAAAGGCAAAGCGTTCGTAGGCCTGCCGGCATTGCGCGAAAACGTCGGCGCCGACCGGCTGGCCGGCAAAAAGCGCGCGTTCCACAACCTCGGCGATGCTCATGAACGTGTTGCGGGCGAGCTCCGGCAACGCGCCAAGCCGGCCAATCTCCCGGCTGGTGAAATTTGGACGAACCAGATTGGGACGCCTGCTCTCGATATCCTCGATGCTCCGCAAGAGAAGCAAATGGGCCGCATCGCTGTAGCGGCCCATGGCAGCAAGAGCATCTGCTTCTTTCAGCAACTGGCGCGCGGCAGCGGGTGCCGGCCGCCATTGCTCCGGCGGCGGTCGCGAAGGGAGTTTCAGTGGCCGCTTCAGCAATTCCGGCAGGAGAGGACCATATTTTCGGGCCAGCTTATAGACCGCCCACAAGATCAAGCCGGCGGCGATGATCCAGATCGCCCACTTAATGGCCGGCCAGTTTTGCACGAGAAACCGCCCGAGAGCGGCCAGCCATTCCGGCGGCTGCGGCCGATGAAACGATGGGAAGTCGAACTGATAATCCGAATGCCTGCGGAGCGCTTCGTGCGCATGCGCGAACGCCGAGTCTGTTGCCGGCGGGACCGATGCAGATGTCGACTGAAGTTGAACCAAGCCTGCCCCCGAGCCCCAGATTCCAGCAAAACGCCTCATAATCAAGGGCTTCGACGAGCCCAAGACTTCGGCCCCAGACGAATCAACAGGGAAAACTCTGAAGCGCCAATCTTTTGTTTAGCTGTACGCCGCGAACGACGGCTGGAACTCCACCCTCCGGCGGAAAGCGGCAGTTCGCGCACACGGCTTTCGGTACTCAGTCGTTCGACGACAGTGTTGAGTGTCAATCTTCTGCCTCTTGCCGGCTGAAGCGCCTCTTGGCGCAAGTTGGTGAGAACCTCCCATTGCCGTTTCGGTGTGGATGACGCCAGCGCAAAAGAGCTGGCGGCCAGTGGGCGACGCGAGGCATTCGGCGGCTCGCGCTCGGCGAAAACGCACGACGTAAACAAGAGTCGTCGCGCGAATCGCGGTGGGACACCGCGCTGGAAAGCATTGGAATGCATGGGGGTCTCGACACTGTCCCATTTGATGCCGATCCTTTGATTCGTCTTGATCAGGTGCCTCCCCGCGGGAGCGCCAATCCTCTATAAATTCAGCGGTCTCGTGAGGGAAAGCCCATGCGCAAGCGTGGCCGCCGCGACGTTCTGAAAGGGCTGGCGGCGCTGCCGCTGGCGGCATCGGCTCGTGCTGCCGGTGCTTCGCCGGACAAATGGACATCGCTGGCCGCCGATGTTCGCGGCGAGATGGCGTGGGCGTGGCGCAATTATGTGGAGCGCTGTTTCGGTCAGGACCAGATCAAGCCAGTCAGCGGCGGCGCCGAAGCCTTCTTTTTTCCCAAGGGTCCGCCACTCGGGCTTTCCATCGTCGAGGCGCTCGACACGCTTTACGTGATGGGCCTCGACGCGGAACTGCGCGAGGGCGTGCGCTGGATCGCCGACCATCTCAGGTTCGACGTCGATGGCGAGGTACAGGTGTTCGAGACCGGCATCCGCATCGTCGGCGGATTGCTGTCGGGCTGGTGCGCAACGCGCGAAAAGAAACTGCTCGCAATGGCGAAGGACATGGCGGATCGCCTGTCGCCCGCCTTCACCAAATCGCCGACAGGCATGCCGTACCGCTTTGTCAATCTGAAGACCGGCGCGGTTCGCGATGCCGAAAGCTATCCGGCGGAAATCGGAACCTACATCGCCGAATGGGGCACGCTGAGCAAAGCGACCGGCGACAAGCGCTACTTCGACATGGCGAAGCGCGCCGCGGTGGCGCTGTTCGACCGGCGCTCGAAGATCGATCTCGTCGCCGACACCATCAGCGTCGAGACCGGTGCATTTGTCAGCCGCCGCGCCAGCATCGGTCCGCCGACAGATTCCTATTTCGAATATCTGTGGGATGGATGGCAGCTGTTCGGCGATGCCGACTTCAAGCGCATGTACGATGTGCATGCGGTGGCCATCGCGAAATACCAAGCGCACGAGGTGAACGGCCACCTGTGGTTTCCGCAAGTCGATTTCGAGAACGGCGCCGTGCTCGATCATCATCAGAGCGAGCTTGCTGCGTTTTACGCTGGGCTTCTGGCGCAAGGCGGCGACGCCGCGCGGGGCAAGGCCTATCTCGCATCCTGGGCGGATGTGCAGGCGCGCACCGGCGTGCTGCCGGAAGGCTACGACTTTGCGAAGGCAACGCCGGATCGCGTCACCAACGAGCTGCGGCCCGAATTTGTCGACTCGTGCCTCAATCTCTTCCTGCTGGACCCGGACGACCGCTATCGCGAGCTGGCGGCGATCCATTTCACGAAGATGAAAGAGACGAGCCGCGCGGTCTACGGCTACACCATCATCGACGACATTACCGCCAAGCCGATGAAGCAGGGCGACCTCTGCCCGGGCTATTGGTGGAGCGAGCAGATGAAGTATTACTGGCTGCTGTTTTCCAACTCCGACCGCTTCGACTACAAGACCAACTACCTGTCCACCGAGGGGAACATTCTTGTCGGATTCAAGTAAGAACGGCGCACGCCTGATCTCGGCGTTCGTGACCGTCACAACCTTGTTCTTCATGTGGGGCTTCGTGACGGCGTCCATCGATCCGCTGGTGCCGAGCGTCAAGGCCGTGTTCAGCCTCTCCTACGCGGAGTCGATGCTGACGCAGTTCGCGTTCTTCATGGCCTACGGCCTGGTGTCGATTCCCGCCGCGTTCGTTCTGGAGAAGGTGGGCTATGCGCGCACCATCCTGATTTCGCTGGGCGCCATGATCCTGGGCTGCCTGCTGATGCCGGTCGCCACGCATGCCGATGCCTACGGATTCGTGCTGGTCGCGCTGTTCGTCATGGCCGCCGGCATCACGCAGCTGCAGGTGGCGGCCAATCCGCTGGCCGCCCAGCTTGGCCCGCCGGAGCGTTCGCACTTCCGGCTGACGCTGTCGCAGACCTTCAATTCGTTGGGCACGGTGATCGCCCCCTACCTCGGCTCCTATCTCATCCTGCGTGGCGGCGTGTTTGCGGGCGCTGCCAACGCGGAGAGCCGCAGCGCGACCTTGCGCAATGTCGATACGCAGTTCCTGCTGATCGCGGGTATCATCGTGCTGCTGGCGCTGTTCATCTGGTGGCTGCGCGGATTGCTTCATGTGCCGAGCGAAGCGGAGGACAGGAATGCCTCGCCGTTCGCGGCGTTTTCCTCGCGCTGGGCGTTGTTCGGCGGACTGGCGATCTTTCTCTATGTCGGCGCCGAAGTGTCGATCGGCAGCATCATGATCAATTATCTGCACCAGCCCGCCATCATGAATGTGAGCTTCGACCAGGCAGGCCGCCTGCTCAGCTTCTACTGGGGCGGAGCGATGGTGGGACGCGCGCTCGGCAGCGCGGTACTGATCCGCGTGCCAGCGAGCCGCCTGCTCGCGTTCAACGCCGCCGTTGCGCTGCTGCTTTGCCTGTTCGTCACGCAAGCGAGCGGGCCGATGGCGGGCTATGCGGCCATTGCGGTCGGGTTCTTCAACTCGATCATGTTCCCGACCATCTTCACCCTGACCCTTGAGCGCGCCCATGCGCCGACCGCTTCGACCTCCGGGCTTTTGTGCACGGCGATCGTCGGCGGCGCATTCCTGCCGCTGCTGACGGGCTGGACCGCCGATCACGCAGGCATCTCCACGGCGTTTGTCGTTCCGTTCGTGGCATACATCTGCATCCTCATCTTCGCGCTGGCCGGTGCGCGTCGCAGTGTGGCCATCGCCGCACCAGCGACTTGAGGAGAGCAGCCATGCGAACGATCATCGCGCTCGCCGCGCTCGCTCTCGCCATCGGCTGCGCAGATGCCGCCGATTTGGCCGGTGAAGTAAATCCGTTCATCGGCACGACGAATGGCGGCAACACCTATCCCGGCGCGACACTGCCGTTCGGCATGGTGGCGTTCAGCCCGGAAGAGACACCGCTGCCCGGCCGCTCCTATCCCATCGCGGCGCCCGGCGGTTACGAATGGCGCGTCAGCGGCATCAAGGGATTCAGCCTGACGCATCTCTCCGGCACGGGCTGCACCGGCGCCAGCGGCGACATCCCCATCATGCCGGTGACGCGCGATGTGACGCTGTCGCCGTCGGCCGATGACAGCTTCTCGATGTACTCCAGTTACTTCACCCACGACCGAGAAACTGCGGTGCCGGGATTCTACAAGGTCGCGCTCGACAATGGCGTGGCCGTGGAATTGAGCGCGACCACGCGGACCGGCATCGCGCGCTTCGCCTGGGCGAAGGACAAGCCGGCAAATCTTCTGTTCCGCACAGCGGATTCCGAAATCGGCAGCAGCGATGCGAGCGTGACGGTCGACGCCGAGAAACGTGAAGTGACAGGCAGCGTCACCAGCGGCAATTTCTGCGGCTATCTCTCACCTGATCGCCGCGAGAGCTACTACACGCTTCACTTCGTTGCCGCGTTCGACCAGCCCTTCACGGCGGGCGGCACCTGGCACGATATGACGATCACAAAGGGTGCCACGTCGGCGCAGGGCGGCACGACCTATGGCGACCGCGGCCATCCACCGGGCCGCAAAGGCTCGGGCGCGTGGATCTCCTTTGATCCGGCGAAGACACCGGTCGTCACCATGCGCGTCGGCATTTCCTATGTGAGCCTTGCCAATGCGCGCGCCAACCTCGCGACAGAAAATCCGCAGGGCACCACGCTCGAAACCGTGCGCGATGCGGCGCGCAAAATCTGGAATGCGAAGCTCGGCGAGATCACCGTCAAAGGCGGCACGAAGGATGAGCGCGCGGTGTTCTATACCGCGCTCTATCACGTGCTCCTGGGCGAAAACACCACCAGCGACGCGAATGGCGAGTATGTCGGTTTCGACAAAGTGGTTCACAAGACCGCGCCGGGCCATGTCCAATACGCGAATTTCTCCGGCTGGGACGTCTATCGCTCGCAGCTGCAACTGGTGACGTGGCTCGATCCGAAGATCGGCTCCGACATCGCGCAGTCGCTTTACAACCAGGCGAGCCAGAACAACGGCGTGTGGGATCGCTGGACGCATCTGACCGGCGCGACCAGCGTGATGAACGGCGATCCTTCGCCTCCCGCAATCGCCGCGATCCATGCGTTCGGCGGACGCGATTTCGATGTGAAGGATGCTTATGCGTCGCTGCTGAAAGCGGCGACGGTGCCGACCGACCTCGATCTCTCATCGCGCGGCTGCCCCGTGCAATGCGTGGGCGAACGTCCCGGCCTCGATCGATGGCTGAAGCTGCACTACATGCCGGCCGGTTCGGGCTGGGGAAGTGCGGCCGATACGCTCGAACTCGCCGCCGCGGATTTCGGCGTCGCGCAACTGGCAGAGGATGTTGGCGACACCGCCAACGCGAAACTGTTTCGCGAGCGCGCCGGCTGGTGGCGCAATCTGTTCAATCCGGCCACCGGCTATATCCAGCCGCGCAATGCCGACGGCAGCTGGAAGCCGGTCGATTTCAATGCCGATGATGACGATGATTATGTCGAAGGCTCCGGCGCGCAATATCTC
>DATIYG010000089.1:0-10904 GCA_035517755.1 Rhizomicrobium sp.
TGAGCACGTCGGGATAGAGCGCCCAGTGCTCGTTGAACTGCGAGGGGAATTCCACCCAGTCGCGCGCCGTGTTGGTGCCGGATAACGTCGCGTACTTGCTGTTGGCGAACAGGCCGTGCAGGGCATGGCCGAATTCGTGGAACATGGTGGTGACGTCGTCGAATGACAGCAGCGCCGGCTGGCCGGCGGCGGGCTTGGTGAAGTTCGCCACGTTGTAGATGACCGGCTTGGTGCCCAGCAGCTTCGACTGCTGGACGAAATTGCTCATCCATGCGCCGCCCTGCTTGTTGTCGCGCTTGAAGTAGTCGAAATACATGAGGCCGAGTGTCGAGCCGTCCTTGTCGAGAACTTCGAACGCCATCACGTCCGGCTGATAGACCGGCAGATCGTGGCGCTCCTTGAAGGTGATGCCGTAGAGCTGGTTGGCGGCATAGAACACTCCGTCCTTCAGCACCTTGTGCAGCTCGAAATAGGGCTTCAGCTCGTTCTGGTCGAGGTCGTACTTCGCTTTGCGCACCTGCTCGGAGTACATCTCCCAGTCCCATGGCTTGAGACTGAAGTGCTGGCCGGACTTGTCGATCGCCGCCTGGATCTGCTTGGCCTCATCATCGGCCTTGGCAGCGGTCGGCGGCACCAGTTGGCCGATGAATTTCTGCACGGCGTCCGGCGTGCGCGCCATCTGATCGTACAGCGCGTAAGCGGCATAGTCCGGATAGCCGAGCAGCTTCGCCTTTTCCGCGCGAATGGCGGCCAGCTTCAGGATCGTGGCGCGCGTGTCGTTAGCGTCGCCCTTTTCGGCGCGTGTCCAGGATGCGTTGAACAGCTTTTCGCGGATCGCGCGATTGGTGAGCGAACTCAGCGCGGGCTGCTGCGTGGTGTTCTGCAGCGAAATGACGAACTTGCCGTTCAGCTTGCGGTCCGCGGCCGCTTTCGAGGCGGCGGCGATGTCCGCATCGCTCAGACCCGCGAGATCGGCCTTGTTGTCCACCACCAGCGCACCGGCCTTGGTGGCGGCGAGCAGCTTCTGCTGGAACGCGGTGGAGAGCGTCGCTTCTTCCTTGTTCAGCTCGCGCAGGTGCGCCTTGTCCTTGTCGTCGAGGTTGGCACCGGCATGGACGAACTGCTGGTAATACACGTCGAGCAACCGCGCCGATTCGGGATCGAGATTGAGCTTGGCGCGGTTGTCGTAGACCGCCTTCACGCGCGCGAAGAGCTTCGGGTTCAGGAAGATCGCATCGTTGTGGGCAGCAAGCTTCGGCGCCACATCGGCCTGCACCTTGTCGAGCGCATCGTTGGTGTTCGCCTGCACGACGTTGAAGAACGTCTCCGACACGCGGTCCAGCATGCGGCCGGACTTTTCGATGGCGATGACCGTGTTGTCGAAGGTCGGCGCCGCCTTGTTGTCGGCGATCGCATCGATCTCGGCCAGTTGTTCCTTCATGCCCTGATCGAAGGCGGGCGCGTAGTCGCTGTCGCGGATCTTGTCGAACGGGGGCGCCTGCAGGAACAGCGAGCTCGGATGCGCGAACGGATTGCCGGAAGCGGCATTTTTTGCGGCCGGCGCGGCAGCGGCGCACATGCTGACTGCGACAAGCGCGGTCGCGCCAAGCAAGATCGAATGGATCGAATTCATGGTAGCTCCTGTGAGATGCCAAGCGGCGGCCTGGGCCGGCCAGAGAAAATAGCCGGGCGGTTGCAGCACGAACGCAAGTCACGTTCAAGAACGAAAGGGCGCCTCATCACCTCTTGGTGAACGGCCGCCACTAGTGTGAGACCCATGCGCCCGGCGAAGAACGGCCATTATTCCGCGGTTTGCAGGCGGCGCAGATAGATGGCGGCAACGGTGGAGGCCAGCGCGGTCGCGACCATCGGCAGCAGCGCCACGAGTCGCATGCCGTTCTGCCGCATCAGCGTTCCGATGTACTGGCTGGTCACGGTCGGGCCGAAATTCAGCAAAAGATCGCCCACGGCGCGGCCATAGCCGATCAGATAGAAGACGCTTGCCGCCAGCAGCAGCGACAGGACGCCTGCGGAAATCCCGGCCGCGACGAGAAAGCCCGTTGCCGCCATGGGCCGCGTCTCCGGCCGCGCGCACAGCCCGATCAGGATGATGGCGGCCGGCACGATCGCCCAGTCGAAGAGGATCGGCAGCCAGGAAAGAACAGCGATCGGGATGTTCGACATGCAGGCGCCCCTATCCCCCGCCAGATATTCCGTCCAATTGCGGCGACAAGATGGACTGCCAAGAAATTGACACTAGTCGTGCGCGTAGGAGAGGCCGACCCAAAACACGCGCGGCTGCCCGTCGGAAATGACCTTGCCGAGCAGCGAATCGGTGCTGGCAGCGGTCGCGACATCGGTGTTCATCACATTGTCGACCGATACGAACGCCGACAGGTTGTCCGTGAACGCATAGCGCGCCTTGAGATCGAGCACGAAGGCCGAGCCAAGGCGCAGTGTGTGCAGGTCGTCTTCGAAGCGCAGGCCCTCCCAATGGAGCTGCGCTTCCAAAGTCAGCGGCTCGAACACCTGCCATGTCGCGCCGCCGGTGATCACCGTGCGCGGAGCCTGCGCGGGCCGCAAGCCTTGCAATTGTCCGGAGACGAATTGCGCATCCGTGTAGGAGATCGCGCTCCACGCCGATAGCGCATCGCTGAACACTTCCGTCACCTGCCCTTCGAACCCGAACGCCTGAATGTCGCCGGCGTTCTGACGCTGTTGCAGGTTTGTGGCGATCGTCACGTTGGCGATGGCGTTGTGCAGCTCGTTCCAGAACGCGGTGGTATCCCAATGCAGTGAGCCGAACGCCCCACCCCATCCGATTTCCGCGCCGTAGAGTTTTTCAGGACGCAAATCGGCATTGGCATTGGTCGTGACATTGCCGACCCGGAACGGGCGATAGAGTTCATTCAAAGTGGGGACGCGGAAGCCTGCGTAGCCGGCCGCGCGCAGATATTCGCCGTCGGCAAAATTGTAGCGCGCACCGCCGCGGCCCGTGGGCACAGTGCCGCTGCGTCCGGGATAATCGACGAGCTTGGTGATGGCGCCCGTGGCAATGACCGATTGTACGAGATGGCCTTGCGATGTCGCCCAATAATCCTCGCGCACGCCAAGCGTGAGCAGCCAATTGCCGATATCATAGGCGCCCTCGCCGTACAGCCCGCCGATGATCTCGCGGCCGCCGGAACGGCGATGCATGGTGAAGTCCGTGCCGTTGAAGCTGAACAGCTCATTCGATTCGCCGCTGTCGTCGCGCAGATCGGCGCCGGCTTCCCAGCGGAACGCACCGGTCTCGCCCAGCAGGGCTGCGTTGAACCCGACTCCAAGCGCCGGCGTCGCGTATTGGTCGTTCGCCGGCGTCGTTCCCGTGCGGCCTGGCGCGACGGACGCAGACGTGTTGGCGAAATCCGTGCGCATGGCCCAGCCCTGCACGCGCCATCCCAATCCGCCGGCGTTCGGGCTTTGCGCGAAGGTGAGGCTTCCGGTCAGTCCGTTGGCGGATGAATCCGCATTCTCGATTCCGGCGCCGCGCCCTTCGCTGTAATACGAAACGCGCGCCGAACTGTAGACATCGCCCAGTTGCGTGTCGGCGCGCAGCGATCCGGAGCCGCCGTCGAACCACACATGATTGTCGGCACCGCCGCGATCGGGCTGCTGCACCGGAATCCATCCGTTGCTGCGCTCGAACGATCCGCTGCCGTAAAGCTGCACGTCGCCGAGCGACACGCCTTCCGCCGCGCCGATGCGGCCCGAGTCGAGCGTGCCGGCTTGCGCATTCACGATGCCGCCCTGCTGCGCACGCTCGCTGAGCAGGATCGTGCCGGTCAGCGCGCCGGCGCCGTATGGGCCGGAGCCCGCGCCACGAATGACATTGGCGCTGGCGATGTCTTCATAGGGAAGTGCCGTCCAGATCACCCAGCCGCCGAATGGATCGTTGACCGGGACACCATCGAGCAACACCAGCGCGCGGCCTGCTCCCGATGGCGCGATGGCACGGAGCGACACGCCTTGCGTCGAGGCGTTCGAACTGGTGCTGACCGTGCGGCGGAAGAGTGAGAGGCCCGGCACCTGCTCCAGCGCATCGTCGAGCCGGTCGGAGACCGAGAGCTGGTCCTGCGTGAGAGTCGTGCTGGAGAAGGCGGCGCTGCCCACAGCCTCCGGCAGCTTGGTGCCAGTGACCGTCACCTGCTCGACCGGGTCGGCCCAGGCAGGGCTGGCGACCGCCATGATCAGGAACGGCAGAGCCGCAAGCGCGATTCCGGCCCAGCGACTGGAAATGGCCATCCCCCTTGTTCCCCAACACCTTCACTCTACAGGCTTTGCGGTTCGCGAATGGTGACATCCTCATCAGGTTTTCCACGGCTCGGCTGAGTCCGCGTAGGAATAAAGGTTTTAATGCTGATTTATAGGAATTTCACTTGGAACCCCGGTGAAGCCTCCCTATATCATTCGCGAAGTGCCCCGGGAGGCGAAGAGGACCGGCACATCCTGAATTCAAATGCCAAGAGGTTGTTCGGCCTACAAAACCCGAGACGGTGGGGGTACCCCCCTCGCGAAAATGAGGAACGAAACAAACAATTCAGGCGGCGCCTTTGCTAGCGTCCCGCCGCCAATTGGGGAGATGGACATGAAATTCGCGCTTCCGGCGGCTCTCGCCGCTTCCATGGCTCTGATCGCTGCCGCTCCGGCCTCGACGCCCAAGGTTCCGGCGACCATTGCCGCGGCCGTCGCCGACCCGAATCGTCCGGCGGAAGACACCGCCCGCGACGCCAACCGCAAGCCGGCCGAAATGCTGGAATTCGCCGGCGTCACGCCGGGCAAGACGGTCGTCGATCTCATGCCGGGCAAGGGCTACTTCACGCGCCTGTTCGCCAAGGCCGTGGGTCCCAATGGCCACGTCTATGCGTGGTTCCCGTCCGATGTGGATGCGCTCCTGAAGGGCAAATCGCCCGCGATCCTCGTCGTGACGAACGACACCGTGCACTATCCGAACGTGTCGCTCATTCACGGCGCGCTGGCGAAGTTCGTGACGCCGCAACCCGTCGACATCGTGTGGACGTCGGACAATTACCACGACTTTCACAACCAGAATTTCGGACCCGTCGATGTCGCGGCGATGAACAAGGCGATCTTCAATTCGCTGAAGCCGGGTGGCATCTACATCGTGCTCGACCATGCGGCAGCTGCCGGATCAGGCCTGCGCGACACCAACACGCTGCACCGGATCGACCCGGCGGTGGTGAAGCAGGAAGTGCTGGCGGCGGGATTCAAATTCGTCAGCCAGAGCAAGGTGCTCGCCAATCCGGCGGACGATCACACGCTTCAGATTTTCGACAAGTCCATTCGCGGCAAGACCGATCAGTTTATCTACAAATTCCGCAAGCCGCTGAAATAGGTGAAATGACAAGATCCCGCTCTCTCGAGCGGGACCTTGTCCGAAGTCGCTGCCGTCACGGTCCGCCGAGGCGGCGGGCCGCCGTGAGGCCCGCAATCAGCAGGATCGCGAAGATGGCGAGGAAGACGAAGAACAGTATCTTGGCGATCGCAATGGATGCGCCAGCCACCGTGGTGAAGCCGAGCGCGCCCGCGATCAGGCCGAGAATCAGAAACAGGATAGCCCAACGAAGCATGTGTTCCCTCACTAGCAAAGGCTAGGACAGAACGGTTACCGGCCATCCGGAGTTCCATCGACGCACTGGAACCTTGCCGCAGCTATACAGGACGGATGACGAAGGCTTTCAACCGTTCGTAGTGCGGCCGGGCGGCATCCGCGATCGGCTTCAGGTCGTCGCGCAAGGATTCGAACGGTGTCGGCGGCTTGGGCGGCGAAAAGCCGGTCGATTTCTCCACGGCGTCGTACCACGCCGGTGCCCACGCGCCATCCGTCGGACGGCGACCGGGCTGCCAGGCCAGCATACGATCCGTGTACGGAATATCGAGCGCGGCACACAGTTTGCTCAACGTCGCGCCCGGATTGGCCTGCACGTCCGCCCCATCAATCACGGGCGGAGCATGGCCCAAGCGGTCCGCCTCGCGCTCGAAAATGTCACGCTGCTGGACAAAGCCGATGTCGTCGAGCGCAACCTGTTCGCGCTTCTGCGTGTAGGATGCCAGCACTTCTTCCGGCCGGCGGATCAAGAACGCATTGCGCATCTTCGCGATCCAATCGCGGCCGAACTCCGGCAGCATGTGGTGCGTCATGTGCTTCTGGTAGAAGACCGGCATGCCACCCGGCACAGGGCCAAGCAACGCGGCCACGACCTCACGCCAGTCGGTCGGCTGTGAGGCGAGCGATTCCTCGCGCATCGGATGGTCGATCCCGGTTCCGGCGAGGTAGCAGGCGTAGAACGGCTCGTCGACCACGGCCGTGTCGGGCCGGTTTCCGAACGAACGCATCATCGCCGTGGAGATGTTGCGCGGCCCCGACCACATCGCGATGCGGATGGCATCGGTCATCGCGGCTTTGCCGCCTCTTCATCCTTCAGCGCGGCATACAGATCCCGCATGCGCGCCGTCGTGCGGCCCGGAACGCCGGACCGCAGCGGCTTTCCGTCGATCTCACGAACGGGCGTGATGCCGCCGAACGTCCCGGTCACGAAGGCTTCGTCGGCCGCATACACATCGTCGATCGGGAAGTCGCCAAGATGGATGGGGATGTTGTTGCGGTGGCACAGCATGATGACGTTGCCGCGCGTGATGCCGTTGAAGCAGTACTCGCCGGTGGAGGTGAACACCTCGCCGCCCCGCACGAAGAAGAAGTTCGTGGCATTGCAGCTCGACACCTTGCCGTGCGGATCGAGCATCAGGGCTTCGTCTGCGCCCACACGAATCGCGTCGAGCAGAGCGCGAATGAGCGCAAGGCGGCTGTGCGAATTGATCCGCATGTCGAACATGTTGGCCGGGGTGCAGCGGATGGACGAGGTCGCCAGCGCCAGGCCCTTGCGTGCAATCTCCTCGCTCGGCTGCTTGTACTCCGCGATCACGACAAAGGTCGGAGTGCCGAGCGCGTTGCGCGGGTCCTGATTTGCCGCGCGCTTTTCGCCGCGCGTGATCATCAGGCGAATGTGAGCGCCATGCTCCATCTTGTTAGTGGCGACCGTCTCGCGCAGCGCACGGCGAATGCCATCGCGGCTGCCGATGTCCAACGCGATGGCCGCCGCGCCCTCGAAAAGCCGGTCGAGGTGCGCGTCCTCGAACAGCAGGCAGCCCTTGTGCAGACGAAGGCCTTCCCAGACCCCGTCGCCCAGCACGAATCCGGCATCCAGGACAGAAACCTTCGCCTCCTCGCGCTTCACCATCTGCCCGTTGAGGTAGAGCAGGAGGTTCGCGTTGCGTGGATCGGCGGCAAAGTCCTGACTTCCTGGCATCAGTCCGGCTCACATGGTCAACAGAGAACGAAGGTTAGAAGAAAACTTGCGGCGAAATAAGTTCAATTCCCGGGTCGCGTGTTCATCGCAACGCAAGCCACTGGTCCCAACATACGAGATGGGGATGGGGCGCGATCGGCAACAACGCCGTATCCATCGGAAAACACAAGATGTATGTACTGGTCCTCGCATCGCAAAAGGGCGGCTCCGGCAAGACGACGCTATCCGGCCACCTGGCCGTGGAAGCGGAACGGGCGGGTCTCGGCCCGGTAGCCCTCATTGACACCGACCCGCAAGGCAGCCTGTCGGATTGGTGGAACGCGCGGAAAGCGGAGACGCCTCATTTCGCGCGCCTGGCACTGGCGCAACTCGACGAGGCCCTCCAGCACCTCGATCGATCCGGGGTCAAGCTTGCGGTCATAGACACGCCGCCGGCCATCACGGATTCGATCTCGCAGGTGGTGGCCCACGCGGACCTGGTTCTGATCCCGACGCGGCCGAGCCCGCACGATCTTCGCGCGGTCGGCGCGACAGTGGAGATCGCCGAGCATCACAACAAACCGCTGGTCTTCGTTGTCAACGCCGCAACGGCCCGTGCCCGTATCACCGGCGAAACTGCCGTCGCCTTGTCCCAACACGGGACTGTCGCGCCCGTCACGGTGCACCATCGCGTCGACTTCGCCGCCAGCATGGTGGACGGCCGCACTGTGGGAGAAGTGGTTCCGAAGTCCGCGTCCACGAAAGAAATCCGCGATCTTTGGGCTTACGTGCAGGATCGTCTCTCGCGCATCGTCAAGGATCCAGAGCTTGCGTCGCGCGAGAACGCTCCCGCCTTTGCCGTGCAGGCCCTTTCGGGACTCGGTGCGCCAGCGCCGGCGCCAGAGCCAGAGCCCGAGGTAGAAGAATACGAATACGACCTTCGCGAAGAGGTGCTCGCCGAACCGGCTCCCCCCGTATCTGCGTCGCCGTCCGATGATACCATTGGAATGACGCTCGACGAGAAACACTCCAGCCCGCAACGACGGGGACACCTGCCAGGTGTCCGCCCGTTTGGCACGTCCGAGCGGCGCGGCCATCCGTTCGGACGCCGGCTGTCAGATCGCCCGTTTCAATCGGGGAGCGGCGAGAAATGAGTGCGCACAAGTTTGCTCCCATGACCGCGGGATTGCTGGCGCGTAAGGGTGAGGCGGTACCGGCCGGCAAAGCCGCCGCGGCCCGGCTTCCGTTCGCGTCCATTGCCCTGCGCGAGCCCTTGCCGCTGGCGGCGCCGGCCGAAGACATGCTTCTCGAGATGTCGCAGGAACCACACGACCATCACCGCAGGCACCCGGACGCGGACCGGCCACACAAGCTACGCGTGGCCCTGTCGGATGTAGAATACGAGAAGCTGGGCCTTGCGGCCGTGAAGCACGGCCTGTCCCGCCACCAACTTATCCGCGACGCGATTGATAACTATGTGGACCAATTGATCCGGCGCTACCAGGGCAATTGCGCATGCATCGGCGGCAGCGGCCCTTGCGCTTCAGAAGGCCCGGCCCGGCACATTTGAAGCATTCCAGCCCGGCTACGTGGCGTGCTAGACCTCGCGCCGCGATCTTTCCGCTGGGGGTTCTGGATCATGAAACGTCTGCTTGCGTTTGCCGCTTGGTGCCTTGCAACCACCGCTCTTGCCGCCCCCGCCTCACCGCCCGCAACGGACGAAGCAAGCGTTGAACGCAACTTCGACGCAAGCATCAATCCCGCGGAAATGCGCAGCTGGTTGAAGACTCTCGCCGCCGAACCGAACCATGTCGGTTCGCCACACGACAAATCTAACGCCGATTTCATCCTCGGCCTGTTCAAGAAGTTCGGTTGGGACGCCCACATCGAGAGCTTCCAGGTGCTCTACCCGACGCCGATCAGCGAAAGCGTCGAGATGCTGGGCCCGAAGCCGTTCAAGGCGACGTTGCAGGAGCCGAACATCCCCGGCGACACCACTTCGCGGTCGAAGCAGCCCTCTCTGCCTGCGTATCTCGCCTATCAGGGCGACGGCGATGTCACCGCAACACTTGTCTACGTGAACTACGGCATGCGCGACGACTACAAGGAGCTCGAGAAGCTCGGCGTCAGCGTGAAGGGCAAGATCGTCATCGCGCGCTACGGCGCCGGATGGCGCGGGCTAAAGCCGCTGCTGGCGCAAATGCACGGCGCTGTCGGGTGTCTCATCTATTCCGATCCCTCGGAGGACGGCTATTCGGTGGATACCACCTATCCCAACGGTCCTGCCCGGCCGCCGCACGGCTTCCAGCGCGGTTCGGTCGAGGACATGCCACTTTATACCGGCGATCCCCTGACGCCCGGCGTCGGTGCCACGGCCAATGCGAAGCGTCTGACGCGGGAACAGGCGCCGGTGCTGCTCAAAATCCCGGCGCTGCCGATTTCCTATGCCGATGCGCAAGTGCTGCTGGCCTCGATGACGGGCCGTGTGGTGCCGGAAGGCTGGCGGGGACGTTTGCCGATCACCTACCGCGTCGGGCCAAGCTCCTCGCCGGTGCACCTGATGGTGAAATCGGATTGGAGCCTGAAGACGCTCTACGACGTGATCGCAATGTTGAAGGGATCGACTTATCCCGATCAGTGGATCGTGCGCGGCAACCATCACGATGGATGGGTGTACGGCGCAAGCGATCCGCTGTCCGGGCAGGTCGCGCTGCTCGAAGAAGCAAAAGCTCTGGGCGATCTTGAGCGTCACGGTTGGAAGCCCAAGCGCACGATCGTCTACACGAGCTGGGACGGCGAGGAGCCGGGACTGCTCGGCTCGACGGAATGGGCCGAAACCCACGGTGCCGAACTCAAGAAGAAGGCCGTTCTCTACATCAACAGCGATACCAATGGGCGCGGCATTCTTTCGATGCAGGGCAATCATGATTTCGAGCATTTCGTGAATCAGGTTGCCAACGATGTGACCGATCCGGAAACCCATGTGCCGGTGGGACTGCGCATGCGGGCAAAGGTGCGGGTCGACGGAGCCAATCCGGGAATGCGCGATCCGGGAGCGGCTGAACACCTGAAGCAGGACGCAAAGATCGCCGCCGATCCAGCCAAAGACGTGCCGATCGGTGCGCTCGGCTCAGGCTCGGACTATTCGGCATTCCTCGAACATCTCGGTATTCCCGCACTGAACATCGAGTATGGCGGTGAAGGCGACAGCGGCGGCGTCTATCATTCCCGCTACGACACCTTCGAGCACCACACGCGCTTCGTCGATCCCGGCATGGTGTACGACCCGCTTCTGGCCAAGACCATCGGCCGCGTGGTCATGCGCGCCGCGGATTCCGATCTGCCGCTGCAGAAGGCCGGCAATTTGGCCACCATGGTGGGCCGCTACCTCGACGAGGTGAAGAAACTCGTGAAGGAGAAGGGTGAGGCGGCCGATGCGCAGGCAAAGCTGCTGAAGGATCGCGCCTTCCAGCTTGTTGCCGATCCGACCAAGACGAGCGGCGTTCCGACCGCGCTGAAGCCGGTGCCGAAGTTCGAATTCGCGCCACTCGACAATGC
>DATIYG010000090.1:0-3876 GCA_035517755.1 Rhizomicrobium sp.
GCCACGCGCAAATCCTCCGAGATGGCGCTGGACGTGATCAACGAGATCGTTCCCGAAACCATCGGCGGCTCGGCCGATCTCACCGGCTCCAACAACACCAGGACGAAGGGCATGACCAACATCACGCCCGACGATTTCAGCGGCCGCTATATCCACTACGGAATCCGCGAGCACGGCATGGCGGCGGCGATGAACGGCATGGCACTGCATGGCGGTGTCATTCCCTATGGCGGCACGTTCCTGGTGTTTTCGGATTACTGCCGGCCGTCCATCCGCTTGGCCGCGCTGATGGGCATCCGCTCGATCTTCGTGATGACACACGATTCCATCGGGCTGGGCGAAGACGGCCCCACGCACCAGCCGGTCGAGCACCTGGCAGCCTTGCGAGCCATGCCAAATCTGCTGGTCTTCCGTCCGGCAGACGCAGTGGAGACGGCCGAATGCTGGCAGCTCGCGCTCGGCGACAAGAAACAGCCGAGCCTGCTCGCGCTCACCCGTCAGAACGTGCCGACGCTGCGCACCGCGCACACAGATGACAATTTGTGTGCTCGCGGCGCGTATGAAATTTCACCGGCGAGCGGTCCGGCGAAGGTGACGTTGCTGGCCACCGGTTCGGAAGTCTCCGTCGCCATGGACGCCCAGAGGATGCTGGCCGCGAAGAATTGCGCCGCCCGTGTCGTCAGCATGCCGTGCTGGAAATTGTTCGAGGAACAACCGGCAACATATCGTGACGCCACGCTTGGGCCCAGCACCGTAAGAGTCGCCATCGAAGCGGCCGCCCCCCTGGGGTGGGACCGTTATATCGGTCCCAATGGCCGCTTTATCGGCATGCACGGATTTGGCGCGTCGGCGCCGGCAAAGGATTTGTACAAGCACTTTGGAATCACCGCGGAGGCCGCCGCAGAGGCCGCGCTAGCCGCACTGAACTCGTAAGGAGAAAGAAATGGCAGTTCGCGTCGCGATCAATGGTTTCGGCCGCATTGGGCGGCTGGTGCTTCGGGCGATCGTGGAGTCCAAGCGCAACGACATCGTGGTTGTCGGCGTCAACGATCTGGGTCCCGTGGAGACCAACGCGCATCTGCTGCGCTACGACAGCGTGCACGGCCGCTTCCCGGGCGAAGTGAAGGTCGACGGCGAGCACATGATCGTGGACGGCCACAAGATCAAGGTGACGGCGATCAAGAATCCGGCGGAGCTGCCGCACAAGGAATTGCGCGTCGACATCGCGCTGGAATGCACCGGCATCTTCACGTCCAAGGAAAAGGCGAGCGCGCATCTCCATGCCGGCGCCAAGCGGGTGATCATTTCCGCGCCCGGAGACGGCGTCGACCGCACCGTGGTGTACGGCGTGAATCATCACGCACTGACCAAGGACGACATCATCATCTCGAATGCGTCCTGCACGACGAACTGTCTGGTGCCGGTGGCAAAGGTGCTGCACGACACCGTCGGCATCGAAAAGGGATTCATGACGACGATCCACTCCTACACCAACGATCAACCCGTGCTGGACCAGCTGCACAAGGATCTCTACCGCGCCCGCGCCGCGGCCATGTCGATGATCCCGACCTCGACCGGCGCGGCGAAGGCCGTCGGCCTGGTCATGCCGGAACTGAAAGGCAAACTCGATGGAATCTCCGTGCGCGTGCCGACGCCGAACGTGTCGGTGGTCGACCTCAAGGTGGTGACGAAACGCGCCACGACCGTGCAGGAAGTCAATGACGCGATGATCAAGGCGGCTGCCTCGGGTCCACTGCACAAGGTGCTGGCCGTGATACACGACAAGCTCGTCAGCCACGATTTCAACCACGACCCGCATTCCTCCAGCTTCGCGCTCGATCAGACCAAGGTGATGGACGGCAACCTGGTCTCCGTCATGAGCTGGTACGACAACGAGTGGGGCTTCTCGAACCGCATGGCGGACACCGCCGTTGCAATGGGCAAGCTCATCTGAGATGGCGAAATTCCGGACCCTCGACGATCTCGATGTGAAGGGAAAGCGCGTGCTGGTGCGCGCCGATCTCAACGTTCCGATGAAGGACGGCAGGATCACCGACACCTCGCGCATCGATCGCCAGGCACCGACCATCCGCGAACTCTCCGACAAAGGCGCGAAAGTCATCGTGCTGTCGCACTTCGAGCGGCCGAAGGGAAAGGTCGTACCCTCGATGTCGCTTGCGCCGATCGCGCCGACACTCGCCAAGGGCGTCGGCAAGCCGGTGGCATTCGCTGACGATTGCGTCGGCGATGTCGCCAAGGCTGCGGTCGCCAAAATGAAGAACGGCGACATCCTGCTGCTGGAGAACACGCGCTTCCACAAGGGCGAGGAAGAAAACGATCCTGCGTTCGCAAAAGAGATCGCCGCGCTCGGCGACCTCTATGTCAATGACGCGTTCTCCGCCGCGCACCGGGCGCATGCGACAACGGAAGGGCTCGCGCATCTGCTGCCTTCGGCGGCCGGCCGTTCCATGGAAGCCGAACTCAAGCACCTCAACATGGCGCTGGGCGATCCTGTTCGTCCGGTGATGGCCGTGGTCGGCGGCGCCAAGGTCTCGACCAAGATCGAGCTCCTGGAGAACCTCATCACCAAAGTGGATGTGCTGGTGATCGGCGGCGCCATGGCCAACACGTTCCTCGCCGCGGAAGGCCGCAATGTCGGCAAGTCGCTCTACGAAGCCGACCAGCTCGATTTGGCCCGTGACATCTTCTCGGCGGCGACAGACTCCAACTGCGTGATCCTGCTGCCGACCGACGTGGTGGTGGCGAAGGAATTCAAGGCGAACGCACCGCATCGCACCGTGGACGTGTTCGGCGTCGCCGACGACGAGATGATCCTAGACGTCGGGCCGGCGACCGTGAAGGAATTCGAGAACCGTCTCATCGCCACGACAACGCTCGTGTGGAACGGACCGCTCGGCGCCTTCGAGACGAAGCCGTTCGATCGCGGCACCATTGAGGCCGCGAAAGCGGTAGCCGCCCGCACCAGGGAAGGCCGCCTCACATCCGTGGCGGGCGGCGGCGATACCGTGGCGGCGCTGAACCAGGCCGGCGTCGCGGACGACTTTACCTATGTGTCGACGGCGGGCGGCGCGTTCCTCGAATGGCTTGAAGGAAAAGAACTGCCCGGCGTGGCCGCACTCGAGGCGCGCTAGGCCCTGAAAGCCAGCGTTTCGGCGGCAATTGTCCGATCGTTCGGCCCAATGTCGCTATTCCATCCAATATCGATTTTGGATAAACCCGCCACGTCAAAACGTTGACCCTCTGTCTCCTGGAGTGAGCAAAGATGAACATCGGCGAACTGAATCGCATCGCGAAAGCCATGGTGGCGAAGGGCCGCGGAATCCTCGCGGCAGACGAAAGCGGCGCAACGATCAAGAAGCGCTTCGATGTCATCGGCGTGACGTCGACCGAAGAGACGCGGCGCGACTATCGCGAATTCATGTTCCGCTCGGCCGAAGGCATGAAGCACATCTCCGGTGTCATCCTGTACGACGAGACCATCCGCCAGAAGGCGAAGGACGGCACGCCGCTGGTGAAGCTCATCGAGCAGGCGGGCTCCATTCCCGGCATCAAGGTCGACAAGGGAATGAAGCCCCTGCCGCTCTCCAATGGCGACACGATTACCGAAGGCCTCGATGGGCTCGGCGACCGGCTCGTCGAGTACTATGAACTGGGTGCGCGTTTCGCCAAATGGCGGGCAGTGTACGATCCGACGGAAGGGCGTCCGTCTTACAACGCCATCAATGCCAACGCACAGGCGTTGGCGCGTTACGCGGCGTTGTGTCAGGTAAATCAGATTGTTCCCATCGTCGAGCCCGAAGTGCTCATGGACGGCAACAACGACATCGACGCCTGCGAAGCAGTCACCGAATGGGT
>DATIYG010000091.1:0-5878 GCA_035517755.1 Rhizomicrobium sp.
TCGCCTTCAAACGTGAGAGCGCGCAGCCGCTGGCCGAAACGGACGTTCGCCTGTTTGCTTGCGAGAAAGGCGAGCGCTGGATCGATGAAGGCGCCGGCCAGAGTCGGAAAGGCGATGCGCGGGCGATAGGCATGACCGCCCCTGGCCAAGGTTTCACGCAATACGGCACCGGCCAGTTCCGCCGACGCGGTCTTCGGATCACTGTTGAGTGCCGCGACGAGCAACGGCTCCAGCAGCCGCGTCCAAAGCGCACCCTGACACGAGATAACATCCGCAATGCGGGACCCGCGCGATGCCAGCAGCAATTTCAGGATCGCAACGTAATCCGGCACGTGCGTGCCGGGCACGCGCCGGGCCTCGCTGAAGATCCACCAGCCGATCGGGCCTTCGTTCGGCCGGATCATCCATCGTTCACCGCTGGCAAGATCGGCAAACGTGAATTCCGGCTTGTCTGGTCCGGTCAATCCATCCAGCGCGCCGATGCGGTCGAGATATTCGTGCGTTGCCCAATTGCCCGAGAGCACCAGATGGTTGCCGTTATCGATCGTCTGATTGAGGACCGGGTCGAAGTAGGAGCGGCATCGTCCGCCGGCCTGCGGCGCTCCCTCGAACACCTCCACGGCGACGCCGGCAGACGCAAGCTGTGTCGCGGCGGAGAGACCGGACAGCCCCGCGCCGACGATGTAAGCCTTGTGCGTCATCCGTTCAGGCCGTGACGCAACAGGATGAACAGAAGCTCAGCCTTGCCGAGTTTGGCGCGCTGGCGGGGTGGTCTCCAGCCTTGTGCCTCCATCTTGCCGAGGATTGCGGAATAAACCGCATGCATCAGACGCGGCGCGCGGAGATGGCCTTTCGGATTTTGCGCAAGGACTTGTCCTGCGGCCCGATAATGCTCATGCGCGAGTGCGGCGACTGCGTGGCAGGCCTTGTCGATGCGCGGGTCACTGACGGCTTCGCACGGCTTTCGCGCGGCGACACCCGCTTGCACGAGATATTCGCGCGGAAGATAGAGCCGACCGATGGCGGCATCTTCGTCGATATCACGAACGATATTGGTGAGTTGCAGCGCGCGCCCGAGATGGTGGGCAAGGGCAAGCCCGGGCCCGCGCTCCATGCCGAACACGTGTACGGAAAGCCGGCCAACCGCGCTCGCCACGCGGTCGCAATAGAGATCGAGCGTCGCAAGATTGGGCGCCCGGATATCGTCGTCGACATCCATCTGCATGCCGTCGATGACCGCCAGGAAGTCCGCCTTCTCCAGGCGGTAGCGTGCCACGCTGTCTTCGAGAAAGCGGGTCAAGTCCGGCCGTTCGCCACGATAGAGGCCCTCGATCGAGGCGCGCCATTCGTCGAGCACGGCAAGACGTTCGTTTCGCGTGCCGTTTCCGTCATCCGCGATGTCGTCCACGGCGCGGCAAAAGGCATAGATGGCGAACATCGCCTCGCGCTCGGGTTTCGCCATCAGGCGCATGGCCGTATAGAACGAGCTGCGCGACGCCTTCTCCTCGACGGCGCGAAGATCGACCGGCCGCGTCGTGCGGAACTGGCTTTCCTGCTCGAGCATCACGATCCCCCGGCCGCGGCGATAGGCGGCTTGGGGGAAGAACGGCGCCGGAGCAGCGATCTTGTCAAGGCGCCGAGCCCAAGTGCGGCCACTTCCACCTTCGAGTGATGCACGCGCTCAGAGAGCGGGTCGCGCCGCATGAGGCGTTCGTTCAGATTCTCGGCCAGTGCCTGGATCACGGCCACCTCGGCCGACAGGCGCCGGTCGCGGACCTGACCCGCAAACGGCCGGGACTTCGCCAGCAACGAACGGGTTTGGTCGGCAAGAGAGCGGATGATGCTCAACAGGGCGGGAGAAGCTTTCGGCTCCGCCAGCACCGCGACGCCGATGCCGGCGCGTTTCAGATGCTCGAGCGGAATGTAGACGCGATTGAGATCGCCGTAATCCTTGGCGCAATCCTGCAGATGATTGATGACCTGCAGCGCTGCACACAACGCATCGGATGCCGGCCATGTGTCGCGCGACTCGCCATGGACGTCGAGCACGAAGCGGCCGACCGGCATCGCCGAATAGCGGCAGTAGTCCATCAGCTCGTCCCAGTTCGCATAGCGCAGCTTGGTGACGTCGCGGCGGAACGCTTCCAGGAGCATGAGGCCATGCTGCGGATTGAGCTTGTGCTCCTGGAGGGCCTCGCGCAATTCGCGCGCCTCCGCATCGCTGTCTAGCTCGCCCAGCAGCGTGCGCTCCATCTCGTCGAGCACGTGAAGCTTCTGGTCGGCCGAGGCGGTCTCGTGGTCGGCGACGTCGTCGGCGGCGCGCGCGAAGCGGTAGAAGGTCATGATCAGCGGACGGTGATGCGGCTTGATCAGCCAAGACGCGACGGGAAAGTTCTCGTCCCTGTGGCCCTTACCGGAAGAAAGATCGGCGGCGGTCATGTCTTTCCCATCGCCTGTGGCCGGCCCTTCCACATGCCGCCCTTGCCGCGCCAGAACTGGATGGCCGATTGCAACGTGAAGGCCGTGTAGAACGCACCGATCATTGGCAGCACGACACCCCACAAAGGCGAGCGTCTATAGAAGCGCAGCATGGGAATGAGGCTGGTCGCCATCAGGAGCCATGCGGCCGAGCCCAGCACTTGCGGCGATCCGCGCGCGAAAACGACGAGCGCCGGCGGTGCCACGAAGATCAGCAGCATGCCGATCACGGTTCCCGCGAGCATCAGCGGAGAATACCCAAGCTGCGCATAGGCCGAACGGGCGATCATATGTCCGACATCGCCGATCGTTTCGTAGGGCCTGAAGCTGACAGATCGGTTGGTGACGCCGAGCCAGATCGAGCCCTGTTTCTTCATCAGGGCGCCCAGCGCGCAATCGTCGATGATCTGGCTGCGGATTTGCGCGATCCCGCCTGCCGCCTCGAGCACCGTGCGGCGCACCAGCATGCATCCGCCGGCAGCCGCCGCGGTCGCACCGCGTCCATTCACCCAGGCGAACGGGTAGAGCATGTCGAAATAATACACGAAGGCCGGCACGAACATGCGTTCCGCGAAGGTTTCGCACTGCAGTTTGGCCATCAGCGAGACGAGCACGCGGCCCTGTTCGGCACGGGCGATGAGAGTCGAAAGCGTGTCGGGTGCATGGGCGATGTCGGCATCCGTGAGCCATAGATAGTCCGGCGCGTGCTGCGCTGTTGCCTGCTCAATCCCCTGATGCTGGGCCCACAACTTTCCTGTCCAGCTGGCAGGACGCGCGCTGCCGGAGATCACGGTTAGCCGGTTTTCAATCCCGCATCCACGTGCACGTGCCGCCGTTTCGTCCGTGCTCTGATCGTCCACCAGCACAACATGAAACGCGCCGGGATAATTCTGCGCCAACAGGCTGCCGATGGAGCGCTCGATCACATCGGCTTCGTTGCGTGCCGGAACGATTGCGCAAACCGATGGCCAGATTGCCGGCGTCGCGAGTTTGCCGATGTCGTCGCGCTCCCGGGCGAGCCAGAAAAAACCGCGGCCCAGGATCAGATAGAGCCACGCTGCTAATGACATGGCTGCGATCGCGAACACCAGCGTATTCACGCGGGCCTCGCTTCGCGAAACCAGGCGATGGCGTCGCGCAGGGCTTCGCGATAGGGCCGCGCATGGTACCCAAGCTCGCGCTCAGCCTTGGCCGAGCTGAAGAACATGTGGTGCTCCGACATGCGCAGCGAATCCACCGTCAGGAACGGTTCCTTCTTTGTGATCCGGGCAAACGCTTCAGCCCCGTAGGCCAAGGGATAGAGTGGCGCGCGGGGCAAGCGAATGCGGGGCGCGGACCGGCCGGTCTCGGCAGCGATGTCCGCCAGCATCTCGCGCAGCGAAGCATCCTGGCCGCCGAGAATGTACACCTCGCCGATCCGGCCCTTTTCCAGCGCCAGCAGATGGCCCTCGGCGACGTCGTCGACGTGAACCAAGTTCAACCCGGTGTCGACGAACGCAGGAATGCGGCCTGCCATGGCTTCGACGATGATGCGCCCCGTCGGCGTCGGCTTGATATCACGCGGCCCGATCGGCGTGGACGGATTGACGATCACCGCCGGCAGTCCCTGCTCGGCGATCATGCGGTGGACCAGACGTTCGGCCAAGACCTTGCTGCGCTTGTAGGCGCCGATGGCGGTTTCCGGCGTGTGGCGCGAGGTCTCGTCGGCCGCTGCGCCCTCGATGGGTTTAAGCGTCGCCACGCTGCTCGTGTAGACGATCTTCTCCACGCTTTCCGCTGCCGCGGCTTCCATGGCGGCACGCGTACCATTCGCGTTGTTGCGAACGATCTCTTCCGGGTCAGGCGCCCAGAGACGGTAATCCGCCGCGACATGAAACAGGTATCGCGCGCCTTTCATCGCGCGCTTCATGTCAGAAAGGCTGAGCATGTCGCCGGTCACGATCTCGCAGCCGGTGCCGGCAACATTGGCGCGCGGACTGGACGGCCGCAGCATGGCCGCCACCTCGAAACCGCGCGCCAGCAACGCGCGGGCCACGGCCGAACCGACGAATCCCGACGCGCCGGTCACGAGAACCCGATCGGCCATGAAGCTTACGCCGCGGGTTGCGGCTTTCCTCCAAGAATGCGGAATGCAAAACGCGCCAGGGCCGGAACGAGGCGCGGGCGGATCAGGCGCTTGTCATAAATGCCGAGACGGCGATCATTCTCGGCGAGACAGATGCCGATGAGTTCGCGGATGTCGATGTCGGCTTCCAGCTGCTTGGCGCCGTTCATGGTGAAGTTGTTGTCCTGCGGACCGTTGCCCATGTCGCGCGCGATGCCGATGCGCTCCCAAACAAGGCATGCCCAGATGGCGAGGATTTTCGTGACGAAGAACGGCCGGCGCCACAAAGGCAGATTCTTGCGGTGCCAGGCGCTCCAGTTCACGAAGAACAGGATGTGGCGGCCTTCTTCCTGAATGACAGGCTCGAAGGTGTCGACAAGCTCGGGCGGGAAGAAGCCGGAACGCTTCGCCGCCTCGAACAGGCCGAAGGCGAAGAAGCTGTCGATGCATTCGCTGTAGCCGGTTCGCATGAACGCCCATTCGGGGTCGCGCGGATAGACATATTCCGGCTCGGGCGCCAGATGGATGCCATAGGCCTGCACCAGGTTCGACAGCACATGCTTGTGACGCTTCTCCTCGAAGGCGTTTAGATCGACCGCGCGCTTGAGAAGGCGGTCGTGCAACAGCGCGGAGTAGGATGAGACGTTCATCCCCGCCCGGCCTTCGGTCTGCACCGCGATGTCCCAGATCGGCAGCTGAACGAGGCGGTCGCGCACTTCCGTCGAGAGCGTCGGCCAATCGATGACGGCGGGCTTGTACGGATTGAAGGTGGTGAGCAAGGTCGCGCAGAACAGGTTCTTGTGTTCCTCGCTGCCGATGCGAACCTTGTCGTTCTTCGGCAGCGGTGCGTCGAATGTCACGTCGGGCATGACGAGGGCAGGGCTGCTCATGCGGCGACCTCTTGCTGAATGTCGAGACGGCTCATCTGCACGCCGCCTCGTTTTCCGAATTCGGCATATCCGCCTGTGCGCGCGCCGGACTGCGTGATCAGCGCGGCGATTTCCGGGCTGCACAGCGCGTCGAGTTCATCGCGGTAGTGGTAGCCGGGCGCCGACCCATCGTAGGCGCCGGTGGCGGGATGCAGATAGATCTCGCTGACGCCTTCAGGCAGGTGCGCGATGAGTCCGGCGAGACGGTCACGGGTCATTGCTCCCGACCAGCGCAAGCCGAACACGAAATCGCTCGTGGATACGTGGCCCACCGATGCTCTGGCCCGCAGCAGCGCAGCCCAGGGCAATGTATCGAGTGCGAAATCGATGTGGGCTTTCGGTTCGACGGCGCGCAATGTGGCGCGCG
>DATIYG010000092.1:0-3990 GCA_035517755.1 Rhizomicrobium sp.
AACTGGCGCGTGATCAACGCGCAAGGCCTGGTGACCGGCCAGGCGTCCGCGCAGCCGGATGGCCGCATTCGCGCCGATTTCCGCCTGTGGGATGTTTACGGCGGCGAGCAGATGCTGGGCTTGCAGTTCACCACCACGCCGGAAAACTGGCGCCGCATCGCCCACATGATCTCCGACAAGATCTATGAGCGCATCACCGGCGAGAAGGGCTATTTCGACACGCGCATCGTGTTCATCTCGGAGTCGGGGCCGGCGACCAACCGCAAGAAGCGGCTCGCCGTGATGGACGAGGATGGCGCCAACCCCATTTTTCTTACCAACGGCAGCTATCTGGTGCTGACGCCGCGCTTCAATCCGACGGCGCAGATGATTGCGTACATGTCATACATTTCCGGCAAGCCGCGGGTGTATCTGTTCGATCTCGAAAGCGGCCGCCAGGAAATGCTGGGCAACTTCCCCAACATGACGTTCAGCCCGCGTTTCTCGCCGGACGGCAACAAGGTCGCCATGAGCCTCGAGCAGGGCGGCAATTCCGACATCTATGTGATGGATTTGCGAACCCGCGCCACGACGCGGCTGACGTCTGATCCTGCGATCGACACGGCACCGTCCTATTCGCCGGATGGAACCCAGATCGCGTTCGAGTCAGACCGCAGTGGCAGCCAGCAGATTTATGTGATGAATGCCGACGGCTCGAACCAGCATCGCATCAGCTTCGGATCCGGGCGCAACGGCACGCCGGTGTGGAGTCCGCGCGGCGATCTCATCGCGTTTACCAAACAGGACAAGGGTATATTCCATGTCGGTGTGATGCGCACAGACGGCTCCGGCGAACGCATCATTACCGACGGCTGGGAAGACGAGGGCCCGACATGGGCGCCCAACGGCCGGGTGCTGATGTTCGGCCGCACTGAACGCGGCGGCCGCGGCTCGACGGTCTGGTCGGTGGATGTCACGGGGCGGAACGAGCGGCGCGTGCTTTCGCCAGGCGCCGCATCCGATCCGGCCTGGTCTCCCTTGATCCAGTGAAAGGAGCTTTTTACACTTCAAATGATTGCTTATGGCTCCTTTCGGCCAAAACGGCGTTATTGTGGCGGTGCGCGCGTCTATCGCGCGAGGCTTGGCGCACGGCGGGCTCGCGCAACAATCGCGGAGTAACTTGAGATGCTCGAATTTTCGAAAGCTCTGAAATTTGCCGGTCTCGTTGCGGTGATTGCCTTGGCGGGCTGCGAAACGAAGCCTCCCGCCCAGACGGAAGCGCCACCAGTGGCGGCGCCGTCGGAGTCCAACAACGCGGTGACATCCAACATCATTCCCGGCAGCGCGGAAGATCTGCGCGTCAATGTCGGGGACACGGTCCACTTCGACTACAACGAGTATGCCATCACGGACGAGGACCGGACGGTCCTGCAACGCCAGGCGTCCTGGCTGCAGAAATATCCGCAGGTGCGCGTGACCATCGAAGGTCATTGCGACGAACGCGGCACGCGCGAATACAACCTCGCGCTGGGCGCGCGGCGCGCCAATGCGGTGAAGGAGTTTCTGGTGAGCCAGGGCGTGTCCTCGGCGCGCGTCGACACGATCTCCTACGGCAAGGAGCGTCCGGTGTGCACGGAGTCGAACGAAGGCTGCTGGGCCCAGAACCGTCGCGGCGTGACCACCATCACCGGTGGCGCCGCCAGCTCGTAAGCGGTTCAGCCAGCGAATCGGAAGGGGCGCTTCGGCGCCCTTTTCCTTTTCCGCCGATCGGGATTCCACAGGGCCGCAATTTCGGCTAAGTCTTGGAGAATCCTCGAATCTTCCATCGGACGGGTGAGCGACATGACGCGCAGCAGAGTCATCAAGACCATCCTGCTCGGCTCCAGCCTTGTGATTTCCGTTGTCCTTGCCGGCGCACCGTTCGCGGCCGGCGATGAACAGGGCAGCGACCACAACGTCGTGCGCAGGCTCGATGCTTCGGAAGTGAAAGCGCGTTCCTATCGCGTCGCCGACCTTTTCGGCGAGAGCGACGAGGAGAAACAGGCGCGGCTGCTGAGGGAGCAGAAGGAGCAATCGCAGGACAGCCAGATCGCCGCCGCGCAGCAGAAGATCGACGATCTCGAGAATTCATTGCGCCGTCTCACCGGCCAGATCGAGCAGCAGGATCACAAGATTTCCGAGCTCAACGCCCGCATCGATCGCATGCAGAAGGATTTCGACTACAAGCTGTGCACGCTCGCCGCGCAGCAACTGGGCGAGCAGTCCGGCAGCGGGGGTCTTTCTTGCGGTGGGCAGGACGCGCAGGCCTCCGCGCCGGCACCACAAGGCATGATCACCGGCGCCACGAGCGCCTATTCTCCGCCGCCGGCGGATTCATCGGGCCAGGAGCCGATCCACCTTGCGCCGCCGCCCGGGGTTCTCGGCACGTTGCCGGCCAACGGCGCACCTGCCGCGCCTTCAGCTACTGCCAGCCCCAACAAGGCGAAGTTCGACGCCGCCATGACTCTCATGACGAGAACACAATACGACGAGGCGCGCGGCGCCTTCCGCGCCTTCGCCGACAAGTTCCCCGACGACCCCTTGACGCCGGTTGCGGTATATTGGATCGGCGATATCGCGTATGTGCAGAAGGATTATGCCAATGCCGCGCGGGCCTTCATCGAGGAGATCAAGAAATATCCCGATAGTCCGCGTGGACCGGAAAGCATGCTGAAACTCGGCCAATCGCTTGTCGCGATGGGCCAGAAGAAAGAAGGGTGTAACGCGTTTGCCGCCCTCCCGACGAAATTCCCGAGCGCCTCAAAAACGGTCCTCACCCGCGCGGCCGACGCGCGCAAAAGCGCTGGTTGCAAGTAAGGCCGCGAAGAAGGCCGCCGCGAAGCCGGTTGCGACGGTCAAGCCGGCCGCGAAGCCGCGTGCGTCCGAGCCCTCGAACACGATCGAGGCACGCTTTGCCGAAACGATGAAGCAACTCGGAGCTCCGTGGCCCGGCGCCATCGGTGTGTCCGGCGGCGGGGATTCGCTTGCGTTGATGTTGCTTGCTGCCGATTGGACCAGGCGGGAGAAGAAACCTGCGCCAATTGTGCTCACCGTCGATCACGGTTTGCGGCCTGACTCGCACAAGGACGCGGAGCATACGCGGAAGCTGGCGAAAGACGCCGGTCTTCAGGCGCACATCCTTGCCTGGAAAGGCGCAAAGCCGTCTTCGGACGTCGAGGCCGAGGCGCGCGTAGCCCGCTATCGCCTGATGGGTGAATGGTGCGTGAGCCACAAGATTGCCGCCCTCTATATCGCTCACACGCTGGAGGATCAGGCCGAAACCTTTCTGCTGCGGCTGAGCCGCGGCAGCGGGCTGGATGGACTCGCCGCCATGCGCGCGACCTCGTCGCTTCCGATTGCCGAACTCTCGCAGATCGTGCTGGTTCGCCCGCTGCTGGATTTCACGCGGGACGAACTGCGGTCCTATCTGAAATCGAAGAAAATCGAATGGCGCGACGATCCCATGAACACCGATCCGCGCTTTGCCCGCGTGCGCGTTCGCGCGGCGTGGCCCGTGCTGGAAGAGATCGGGCTCACGCCGCAGCGCGTGGCCGATGCGGCCGATCATCTCGGCCGGGCGCGCGCGGCGCTGGATGGCCTCACTGACAGCCTTGTTCAACGGGCTGTCCGCTTCGGCCCGGAAGGTGCGGCCCTCGATCCCGTGCGGCTGAAAATGCAGCCGCGGGAGATGGGGCTGAGGGTCCTGGCGGCCGTGCTCGCGCGGGTTTCCGGCGAGGCTTATCGGCCTCGCTTCAACAGTCTTGAACGGCTTTTTGATGCGATCGCCGCAGGCACCCTGGGTGGCGGCGCCACGCTCCACGGCTGCAAAATCGCCCCGGCAGCCGTCCGCGATCAGGTGTTCGGCTCGGCCACGCTCACGATTTCGCGAGAGGTGGGCCGAGAGGCTAGGGAACCGGCAAGGCCCTCCCAACGTAAACGGTAGGATTAAGTGTTTTTTGGGCTTATTGCCGG
>DATIYG010000093.1:0-2420 GCA_035517755.1 Rhizomicrobium sp.
GACAATGTCGCCATGGGCAAGGACCACACGCTGTTCGCCACGACGGACGGCCACGTCCAATTCCGCCAAGGCTACAAGCGCCGCACCTATGTGTCGGTCCTTCCGGCCATTAACGCGGAGAAGAGCGCTTAAGGCGGCAAGCGAATTCAGGGCCGCCAACAAATTGGCGGTCCATTGTTTGCGAGGGAAGATGGTCCGCCATCTTCCCTTTTTTCTTCCCTCGCCCGATTGGGGAGAGTGCCATGTGTTATCGATTGGAAACCGAACGATTGCTGATACGAAGGCTGGACCGGAGCGACATGCCGGCCTTCCTGCCCTTGCTCAACGAATGGGATGTGGCCAGGACGCTCGGTCGCGTGCCGCATCCCTACACCGAGGAGATGGCGCAGGAGTTTTTCGACGGACTGGAGAATCGGCGCGCCGCCGGCGTGGATTTCAACTTTGCGATCCTGCGCAAATCGGATCGCGAATATCTCGGCGGCTGCGGCGTGTTTCTGCGCGACGATCGTCCGTTCGAGCTGGGCTACTGGATCGGCAAGCCCTATTGGGGCCATGGCTACGCGACGGAAGCGGCGCGCGCCGCGGTGGGGCTGGCGATGGTCGAGCTCAAGGTGACGAAGCTGATCGCCGGATGGTTCATTGACAATCCGGCTTCGGGACGCGTGCTTCAGAAGCTGGGCTTTGTGGCCGATGGCATCGAGCAGCGCGATTGCGTGGCTCGCGGTCATGCCGTCGCGTGCAATAAGATGGTGCTGACGCCCGAACTGTTCGGGGTGAAAGAGGCGGCATGACGAAGCTGACCATCCATCCCCTGACGCCGGAGTTGTGGCCGTTGCTCGAAGATCTCTTCGGGCCGAACGGCGCCAACTCCGGCTGCTGGTGCATGTGGTGGCGCGTCGGCAGCGGGCAAATCCGCGTTGCCAACACGAAACAGAACAAGGCGGCGTTCAAGGCCGTGGTCAAGAAAGGCCCGCCGCCGGGGCTGCTGGCGTTCGACGGCGATCTCGCTGTCGGCTGGTGCCAGGTGACGCCGCGGCGCGCGTTGCCGCGGCTCGACCGTTCGCGCGTGCTCGCGCGGGTGGACGAGGCGCCAGTGTGGTCCCTGTCGTGCTTCTTCATTCGTAAGGGCTATCGCAAGCAGGGTGTGATGACCGCGCTGATCGACGCGGCGGTGAAATACGCGAAGGCGAATGGCGCGCCAGCGCTCGAAGCGTATCCCTGGGATGAACGTGGCAAGGCCGGTTCGGCGAGCATGTTCACCGGACTCCGGAAAGCTTTCGCGCGCGCGGGATTTGAAGACGTCGCGCGGCGTACGGCCGATCGTCCCATCATGCGGCATGATCTGAAACGTGCGCGCATTCAGAAGTGCGCAGCATGAAATTCCTCGATCAGGCGAAGGTCTACATCGGCAGTGGCGCAGGCGGGAACGGCTGCGTCGCGTTCCGGCGCGAGAAGTTCATCGAGTTCGGCGGGCCGTGGGGCGGCGATGGCGGCCGCGGCGGCGATGTGTGGGCCGAAGCGGTCGAAAATCTCAACACGCTGATCGACTATCGCTTCATGCAGCATTTCAAGGCGAAGAACGGCGAGGGCGGCAAGGGCAAGGAGATGACCGGTGCGGCTGGCGCCGATGCGTTGCTCAGGGTCCCGGTCGGCACGCAGATCCTCGAAGAGGATGGCGAAACGCTGATTGCCGATCTCGATCGCGCCGGCGCGCGCGTGATGCTGCTCAAAGGCGGCAAGGGCGGCTTCGGCAATGCCCATTTCAAGAGCTCGACCAATCAGGCGCCCCGTCACGCCAATCCGGGCCAGCCGGGCGAGGAGAAGACGATCATCCTGCGACTCAAGCTGATCGCCGATGTCGGCCTCATTGGTTTGCCGAACGCCGGCAAGTCGACGTTCCTGTCGCGCGTGTCCGCCGCGAAACCGAAGATCGCGGATTATCCCTTCACCACGCTCAATCCGCAGCTTGGCGTCGTGCGCATCGACGAAACCGATTTCGTCATCGCCGATCTTCCGGGTCTGATCGAGGGTGCGCATGAAGGCGCGGGATTGGGCGACCGCTTTCTCGGCCATGCCGAACGGACCAGCGTGATCATCCATCTGGTTGACGGCACCGACAGCGAGATCGCGCGCGCCTACAAGACCATCCGCGGTGAGCTCGAAGCCTATGGTCACGGTCTTGCGGCAAAGCCTGAGATCGTCGTGCTCAACAAGATCGACGCCATCGAAAAGTCTGCGCTCACCCGCAAGCGCACGGCACTCGCCAAAGCCTGCGGCCACGATGTGCTCACGATGTCCGGCGCCACCGGCGAAGGAATCACGGACGTCTTGCGGGCGGCGGCAAAAGCCGTACTTGCGCGGCGAAAGAAGACGGTTAAAGGCGCCGCCTCTTCGGCCTGGTCGCCGGGATGACGATACGC
>DATIYG010000094.1:0-5095 GCA_035517755.1 Rhizomicrobium sp.
AAGGACATCGAGCGCGAGCGGCACATCGGCCTTGAGGACACGCGCATAATAGGCGGTGCTCTCGGCCCCGGTCGCCGCATTGAGATCGCCGCCCACGGCCTCGATCTCTTCCGCGATCTGCCGGGCGGTGCGCCGCCGTGTGCCCTTGAACGCCATGTGTTCGAGGAAATGCGAAATGCCGTGCTCGTCCTTCTTTTCATCACGACTGCCGGACGCAACCCATACGCCGAGCGAGGCCGTCTCGAGATGCGGCATCGTATCGGTCACTACGCTGATGCCGGACTTCAAGGCCGTCACCTCAACACTCATGCTGCTGCTCCTTCCTGGGCGGCCCGGCTTGTCGACAACACGAAACGCTCGACCGCAGTCTGGTCGGCTGGCAGCACCGTGACGCGCTCCGGCCGTTTATCGAGATCGGACAACCATTCCGGCAATGCCGGCCGAGCGCCGCAGGCGGCCTCGACGGCATCGGGAAACTTGGCCGCATGCGCGGTCGACAGCACCACCATGGGCACCGTCGGGTCGCGCGGCACTTTCTCGGCCACCGCGATTCCGACCGCGGTGTGCGGATCGACGAAGCCGCCGGTCTCGCGCTTGACGGTGCGGATCGTCGCCGCGACTTCATCCTCGTCGGCGCGATCGGCGGCGAATAGCGCGCGGATTTCCGCCAAGGCGCGCGCCGACAGCGTGAACCGCCGCGATTGCGCGAGCGATGCCATCAGTCCGCGCACCGCGCCGGCGTTGCGGCCATAGGCGTCGAACAAGAGCCGCTCGAAATTCGACGAGACTTGAATGTCCATGGACGGCGACGTCGTCGCCACCACGTCGCGCAGCTCATAGGTGCCGGTCGCGAGCGTGCGAGCAAGAATATCGTTGACGTTGGTGGCGATCACCAGCCGATCGACCGGAAGCCCCATCCGCTGCGCCACGTATCCGGCAAAGACGTCACCGAAATTCCCCGTGGGCACCGTGAAGGCGACCTTGCGATGGGGCGCGCCGAGCGATACCGCGGCGGTGAAGTAATAGACCGCCTGCGCCACGATGCGCGCCCAGTTGATCGAGTTGACGCCGGAAAGCTGCACTCGCTCGCGGAAGGCATGGTGATTGAACATGCCTTTCACGATCGCCTGGCAGTCGTCGAAGGTGCCCTCGATGGCGAGGGCATGGATGTTCGGCGCGGCCGCCGTCGTCATCATTCGCCGCTGCACATCGGAAATGCGGCCACGCGGAAACAGCACGACGACGTCGACTTGGTTGCGTTCGCGAAAGGCCTCGACGGCGGCGCCGCCAGTGTCGCCGGAGGTTGCGACCACGATGGTGCGCCGCTCGCCGCGCGCCGCCAGCAGATGGTCCATCAGCCGTGCCAGAAGCTGCATCGCCAGATCCTTGAACGCCAGGGTCGGGCCGTGGAACAGTTCGAGCGCGAACGTATTCACGCCAAGCTGCGTGAGCGGGGCGACCGCCGGGTGGCGGAACGCGCCGTAGGCCTCGCGCGCCATGCGGGCGAGATCGGCCTCGGCGATGGAGCCCCCGGTGAAGGGGCGAATCACCTCGACGGCCACCTCGGCATAGGGGCGGCCGGCGAACGACGTGACGGTTTGGGGTTCGATCCGCGGCCACGCCTCCGGCACATAAAGGCCGCCATCGCGGGCGAGACCCGCGAGCATCGCCTCGGCGAAGCCGAGTGGCGGGGCTTCACCCCTGGTCGACACATGCTGCACGTGAAGGCTTTCCTGACCGCCGGCGACAGCGCCGGGAACTCACTAACCTGTTGATTTTACATATTGTTCAAGGCGAATAGCGGGTTCCGTCAGCCGCCCCGAACGAACCACAGTAATAGCAAATCGGATCGCTTCACAAGGAACGCAACGGCCCGGCAGCGCTCTCAGGGGCGCTGGCCGATGCTCGTCCGCCGACGCCCGCCAAACGCCCAGACGGCGAAAACCCCTGCCAATGCAAGGGCAAGTCCGAACCAGGTGATTGCGTATTGCAGGTGGTTATCGGGCAGGCTGACCGCAAGCTTGCCCGGCTGCGGCAAGCCCCCGGGTGGAACCGGGGTTTCCTGCTCGATATAGAACGGGGCCACAGCCGCGAGACCCTTCGCGGCGGCGATCGCCTGGGGATCGCGGCTGAACCAGAGATTGTGGCCGGGGTCGTCCTTTGGGGTGAACCAATACCGGTTGTCTGGCCAACGCATGACGCCCATGACCGCGACCGGCCCCGAAATCTCGCCTGTGGCGCGCGATTGACGGTCCTGCCGGCCTTCCGGCACGAAGCCGCGATTGACCATCACGATGCTGCCATCGACCAGCCGCGCCGGTGCGAAGACCCAATAGCCGGGGCCGGTCACGTCGGGGCGAAAGGCAGAGGCTGCGCCGTAAACCAGCGCCTCGTTGGCGTAGTCGAACACAGCGCTGAACGAGACGCGGCGGTATTCGTCGTCCGCCGGATCGAGATGCGGCCACTCGGCGGGCGGCGGCAGCGCTTCCGGCGGCGCGGCGAGGCGCTCGGTGAGCGAGGCGATCAGTCGCTCTTTCCACGCCTTGCGCTCGATCTGCCATATGCCGAGACCGACGAGAACCGCAAAGGCCAGCATCGCCGGAAGAAGAAGCCCACGCCACGACCGCTGCGGCCGTTCCGCCACGATCAAGATTCGCTCCCGTCGCCGAAACGCTCCTCCGCGGCCTTGTGATGATATTGAAGCGCGATCATCAATCCCTTCATCGGCCGCAGCGGCCCGATGGTTACGATCAGGATCAGCGGCAGCCACAGCGCGGCATGGACCCAATAGGGCGGCCGATACTCGATCTCGGTGAAAAGCGCGGCCCCGACCACGATGAAGCCGGCAAGAAACATGATGAACACGGCCGGCCCATCGCCCGCATCGGCGAAGCCGTAGTCGAGCCCGCAGGCCTCGCAACGCGGCCGCAGTGTCAGAAAGCCTTGGAACAGCTTACCGCGGCCGCAGCGAGGGCACGCGCACGACAAACCCGCGAGGATCGAACCCGAGAGTGTATCGATGGTCTTATCTATCATCGCGCATTCCAATTCCCCCCGCCCCGTCCCCGATCACGTCGGGGACGACCTCCGGCAGTGAGTTCGGCGATGGCATCCCGCCTAGGCGGGAATGAGCGGGAAAGGCTCGCGGCCGGAAACTTATCCGGCGCCTGGTGCGCCGCCCCACACGTAGATGCAGGCGAACAGGAACAGCCACACCACGTCGACGAAGTGCCAGTACCAAGCGCAGAACTCGAAGCCGAGATGCTGCGTCGGCGTGAACTGGCCGGCGATGGCGCGGAACAGGCAGACGATCAGGAAGATCGAGCCGATGATGACATGCGCGCCATGGAAGCCGGTCGCCATGAAGAACGCAGCGCCGTACATGTTGCCGGAATAGTGGAACGCGGCGTGGGCGTATTCCCAAGCCTGCACGCAGGTGAAGGAGAGCCCGAGCACGATGGTGAGCGCGAGGCCCCAGATCAGGCCCTTGCGATTGTTTTCAAGCAATGCGTGATGCGCCCACGTCACCGTCGTCCCCGACGTCAGCAGGATCAGCGTGTTGAGCAGCGGCAGGTGCCAGGGATCGAACGTCTCGATGCCCTTGGGCGGCCACACGCCGCCGGTGAAAGCGATCCGGCCCACGTCTTGGATCTGATCGGGAAAGAGCGCGGTGTTGAAATAGGCCCAGAACCAGGCGACGAAGAACATCACCTCGGAGGCGATGAACAGGATCATCCCGTAGCGGTGCGAGATCTGGACCACCCGGGTGTGGTCGTGCTCGACCTCGGCTTCGTAGATGACGTCGCGCCACCAGCTGAACATGGTGTAGCCAATGCCGATCACGCCCACGCCGAAGACGAGGGGCGCGTAGGCGGCGGTATGATGCATCCACAAAATACCGCCCAAGGCCGCCAAGAACGCCGAAGTTGCGCCGACGGCCGGCCACGGACTGGGATTCACCAGATGGTAGTCGTGGTGCGGTTTGGCGTGTGCAGCATCGGCCATCGTCTTCATCTCCACCTCGGCGCGCCGTCCCAGCAAGCACGCGCCATTCGCATTGCCTTTATCAGATGCGCCCGGATTTTCCAGGCTCCGTACTCACCGCCACCGGCTGTTCCGGCTCCCGCACCGGATAGAAGGTGTAGGAGAGGGTGATCAGGTTGACGCCGTCCTGCTCCGAATCCTTGGCGAGCTTCGGATCGACGTAGAAGACCACTGCCATGTCGCGCGTTTCGCCTGGCTTGAGCGTCTGCTGGGTGAAGCAGAAGCAATTGATCTTCTCGAAGTAGATGCCGACAGTGGGCGGGCTGACATTGTAGGCGGCCTGCGCCGTGATGGCCCGGGCGGCTTCATTGATGACCTTGTAGTAGACGGTCACGACCTGCCCGAGCTTGACGTCGATGGTGTTGCGCTCCGGCACGAATTGCCACGGCAGTCCCGGGCTCACATTGGAATCGAAACGCACCGTGATGGTGCGCTCGGATATCTGCGTCGGCGCGGCATGGGCGCGCTGCGTGGTGCCGCCATAGCCCGTGGTCCGGCAGAACCAGTTGTAGAACGGCACCGCTGCGAACGAAGCGCCGACCATCGCTGCAACAACGCCTCCGCAGATGAACGCAACCACGAGGTCGCGTCTGGTCGCGCGCTGCGGACTTGGTGTGTGGGCGGGCGCGGTCATGAGTCACCTACATCGGCCGCGTGAGCACATTGGACCCGAGCTTCACGATCGTCACCAGAAAGATCACGACGACAAAGGCACCGAGCGCCAACGCTATCGCGATCGATCGGGCGCGACGTGCACGGAGCTGCTGCTCTGTAAGCCTGATGCCGGGTTCCGGCCGCTCTTGGTCCATAACCTCACTCGTTATCGTCATGCCGCGAGATGGCCGAACAGCCCTCCCGACATCCGATCGACCAGAAGCATCGCAAACAGCAGGAACAGGTAGAGGATCGAAAAACCGAATAATTGCTTGCTGGCGGCGTGGCCGGACCGCTCTGCCCGCACGCGCAGCGCCAGCGCGATCATTCCAGCGCCGCCCGCCAACGCGACGATGCCATAGAGCGGACTCGTATAGCCCAGGAACCAAGGCGCCGC
>DATIYG010000095.1:0-7610 GCA_035517755.1 Rhizomicrobium sp.
GCGGTCTCCGGACCGACCGGCAGCAGCATGTTGTCGCGATTGGCGAAGGCCTCGCCGGGGTTCTTGTCCCACCACGCATGCTCCTCCGCCATGCGCGCATCGTATTCCTTCAGAACCGCTTCAACCGCCTTGTCCATGGTCGCTCCTTCTGATCGCCGGCACCGAAGATATTTATAACTTGTCGCCGTATTTCCGGTGAAAGCCAACTCCCCTTGAAAAGGGGAGGTCGACGCGCGCAAGCGCGTCGGGTGGGGATCACTCCTGCAAATCGAAGAATGATGCCTCCCCGAATTGCCTTCGGCAATTCGACCCTCCCTTTTCAATGGAGGGTTGTCCTTACTCGTGAGCTTCACTCAGAACACGGCGGCGGGAGAAAATCGCTCCCGTCGCCGTGCTTTTCCGCGCAGGTGTCAGCCGCGGGCTGTATTGAGATGGAATTTCACCGCCACATGCAGCGTGGCGGACACCGGGTTGCCGTCGCGCATCGCCGGCTGATAGCGCCAGCGGCTTTGCACCCAGGCAACCGCCGCATCGTCGAGCTCCGTGTAGCCGCTCGACGATTCCACTTGCGCAACAACCACCCTGCCCTGCTCGTCGACCACGATGCGCAACTGCACGATTCCTTCGTGGCCGAGCCTCATGCCCAGCGTCGGATAGGGCGGGATGGTGTGCGTGTCGGCGATGGCGCGCACGCCGATCGTCGGCCCAGTCGGGAATGTAGGTCCGTATATCTGATTGCCGTTGCCGGGATTCGGCCCGCCATTGTCCTTCGCAATATCGATGACGGGTTGATCCGGTTCGGGCACGACCGGACGAATGAAACGGTGGTTGTCCGGGAACTGCGGAAACGTGTCCCGATGTTCTGTCTGCTGAATGATCCGCGTGATGACAGGCGGTGTTGGCCTGAAGGGGTTGGGGATGATCTCGAACGCCGTGAGAAGCACATAAATCACGGCCACATGAAGCGACACGACCAATGCGACACTGAGATAACGCTGCTTGTCCGCCCCTCGCGGAGCATGACCAACCGACAAAGCTGACATGGACTCCTCCCGTTCGCTTGACGCGTCATCCTGGCGCGCCGATCGGGGCGGATTCGTGTTCCGGCTTGCGCAGTTCGGCCATAATGTGCTGACCAATCGTCAGTGACAGCAGGTCAGCTCCCGCATGCTCAAGCCGTCCGTCAAGAAACTGATCGGCGTGGTGGTCATCCTCATCTGGCTGCCGCTTTACGCGCTCCTGGCGATGGCCATCGGCATCCGGGTGCTGCCGCACGCCCACGGCCTCGTCGAGTTCCTCTACTACGCGGTGGCCGGAATGGCGTGGATTGTGCCGATTGGCCTGATGTTTCCATGGATGTCGCGCGAGCCGTCCGACAATCGTTCAACCAAGCGTTAACGAGGTTCAAAAGACTTGGCGGAACCCGCCCCGGTCAACAGGTTTTACTTCAATTGCGTCTAACCTGGTGTCGCCGTGGAACGGGGGTATTTCGTCTTGCTGCAGCCGGTGCCGCTGGCGTTGAGGTCAGTTGCTTCGCCTCAGTTGCTGGAGCGTGGCTGCGTCAACGCCATTGCCTTCGAGACGATCAAGGAACAGGCGGGAGCGCGCTGGCCCAAGATGCGCGACAGCGTGATCTCGCGCCTCGAAGGGCTGCTGCGCCACGTGCTCGGACCGACCGACTTCTTCGCGCCACTCACCGATGCCGCCTACCTCGTGACCATGCCTGCCGCAGATGCGCAGGAGGTGAAGATCGTCTGTCTGCGCGTCGCCTATGAGTTGCACAAGAGCCTGCTCGGCCGATGCGACCTGGGACACATCCAGGTGTCCGTTGCAAAGAGTGGCGGCACGGATTTGCTTTCGCTCGATTCCTTGCCGCCGGAAGAAATCGCGTCGCTATCGGAACGCGCCGGCATCCGCGAATTCTCCGAAACGCCGTATGTGAACGAAGCGGGGATGGGAACAGGTTCCTCCGTCGAGACATCGCTCTCGTATCTGCCGGTCTGGGATACCAGGAACGAGGCGATCACCACCTATCTCTGCCGCTCGCGCGCCCACCGATTGCTGGAGGCGTTCGCGGAGCCCGTGGCACAGCAGCACCTGAGCCTCAAGGATCGTGTTCAAATCGAGCTGGAAGCGCTGCACGCGGGAATCGCTGAGCTTGTTCGAAATCTGAGAACCGGCCAGCGCTTCCTGCTCGGCATCCCTCTCAGCTTCGACATGATCGGAACGCCGCTCGGCCGGATGGAACTTGCCTCGGCTTGCCGACACCTGCTGGCGGAGCACCGGCAATACCTCGTGTTTGTGCTGACCAACGTGCCGCCAGGCGTGGCGCAGACCAAGCTCGCCGACATCACGAACGCCCTGCGCCCGTTTGCGCGTTCCGTCATGGCGACAGTGGCGCCCGGCGCGCGCAACTATGCCGGTTATGAGGGTATTGGCCTGCAGGCGATCGGACTCGACCTGCCGGATGGGGCGAACGCGGCGCGCGTGGAGGCGGATGTGGCGCGGCTTGCCATCGCGGCTCGTACGATGAAACTCGGCACGTTCGTCAATGGGATCGCGGCGCAGGACACGCTCGCGATCGCGCGCGACACCAACATCCGCTGGCTCAGCGGTCCGGCGATTCTGCCGCTGGCCCAGAAGCCGCAGGCGATGAGCCGCTTCACTATCGACAATCTCACGCCGGATGTGACAGGCGTGGCCGCCGCCTGAAACCGCGGACGGTTCAACCGGACTCTTCTTCACACCCTCCCTCAAGGGGAGGGTACGAAGTCGATTCGGGTACACTCAAGTCTCGGTCTAGTTTTTCGGCAGCACCCGGATGATCGCCATCATGCCACCGTCCTCGTGATCTAGGATGTGGCAGTGATAGACGAAATCCCCGACCGTCGGTCCGCGGAAATCCATCTTCACCTTGATGCTGGGATAGGTCGAACTCACGCCGTCCCAATACGGCACCTGGAACGTGTCGTAGAACTGGCGCTTCTCCCGCGGCACATTCTTTCCGTTGACGGCCTCCACCAGGAAATGGATCTGGTGCATGTGAAATTCATGCAGTTCCTGCGTCCGGTTCTCGATTGTCCACTCTTCAACCGCCCCTTGCGTGGTCGTGATCGCCGGCGGATTGCTGGGGTCGAAAATCTCGGGAATCTGACCGTCGACGGTGATGTAGAACAGCGTGTGCTTGTCGTTGTCGGGCGCATGGCCACCGGGTGGGTCGTTCTGATCGGCAACATTGATCTCCGAGAAATAGAGCAGACGCTGGGCCGTGACCTTGGCGTCCGCCAGCCCCTCGAAGCGTTGCGGATTGGGGGCTGCGTGGGGCTTGGGCACATGCGGCAGCGAGACAGGACCCGTCACCGTCTGAATCTGCGCAAGCGTGCGCTGCGGATCGCCGTCGCCGGCAGGACCGGTGTCGATCCTGTTGGTGATCAGTTGCGCGCTGTGTACGCCGGCGGACGGCGCCGCGACGATGAATTCGGCGCGGCCAGCCGGCGGAATCAGGATGCGGTTCTCCGAGATCAACGTTCCCTGGCGCTTGCCGTCCTGCGAACCTGTCGGCACACCATCGAGCGCCGCGATCTGAATCGTCTGCGGCACGCCGTCATACATCACCTGGAGGTCGAGAATGGTGTTGGCGCCTGCGTTCACGACGCGCCAGAATTCCTGCGACCCCTGCTGCATCTTGATGATGGACGGAGGATATTGGGGAAACGGCACGGCGACGTAATTCACCGACAGATCCCAGTACGGGCCGGACAACCCCAACGCCGAGGTCAAGGCCTGCGGATTGGCGAGCGGCTGGTCGCGCATCACCAGCACGCGTTGCGGCAGGCCCGCGACGGCCGGCTGAATGTTCTCGATGCCTTCGACGATGATCGCACCCGTCGCGCCGGCCTGCACGCTTGCGGAAGCAATGCCGTGCACGTGCGGATGGTACCAGTAGAGACCCGGCGGCTCGTTGCTCGGAATGTGCAGCGTATAGGTGAACGTCTCTCCCGGATTCACCAGCGTGTGGATGACTTCATCGCTGTGGCATTTGGGGGACGTGTTGGTGCCGTGGAAATGCATGTTCACGCTTGTGAGCAGCATGGTGCTGTCGCCGCAGACCTTGCCTGGGATCACCTCCGCCGGTCCGCCATGTACCGGCGGCAGGATGTTGGTGAGCGTGATGTTGATGGTGTCGCCCGGATTGACGTGAAGCGTGGGCGACTCGGTCCCGTCAGGCGTGACGAAACACAGGAGTGTCCGCCCGCGATAATCGACAGCCGTCGTGTAGTTGAGCGCGACGTTCAGGGTGCCGTTGCTGCTGAAGAGATCGGGCGGCGGGAGGACTTCCGAGCCCGGCGCGGGACGCGGACAGGCGCCGGTGTCCTGGGCCATGGCCTGGCCCGGAACAAGCGCGGCGAGCGCTGCAATCAGCAGTGCCCCCATGAGACTGATAATGCGACCCATTTTCATCCCCTTCTCGCCGACATTCCCGCTAGAGCCACCGCATTCAGGCAAATCGATGTGGGAATCCGCTTGTCGCGCTCGTGAAATCATACTGCGACCCGCCCGAAAGAGGAAGCGATTTCCCCTTCCGGGCCGTGTCTGCAGCTCTAGTTCACCGTCACGGAAATCGGCTGTGACGGAATGCCATTGGCCACCACGACGAGCGAACTGGCTCCCGTTTCCATGCCGCCCGGCACATCGAAGAAGGTCGAGACGGTCGCATTGCCGGTCGCCACGCCCATCGTGCTGTGATCGTGCGTGCGAGCGTAAAACACGTGCCCGGTCGCATTGTTGGTGATGCGCACCAGCGGATAGTTGGTGGCCGTCTCGTACTCGTCGCCGAATGCGTTCGCCTGCGACAGGCCGTTAAATTGCGTGCCGAAGATCTGGTAGGTCGAACCGCGCGTCACGCTGGACGGCGCGTCGCTGATCGTGGGCGCCCACGCCGCCTGATAGGTTCCGGTCGAGCGATAGACCGCCTGCCCCGCGATGAGGACCTCGCCCGTCGGCAGTACCATCAAGCTGTTCAGCTGCGCATTGACCCCCTGGTTGATCAGATTGGTGCCGTCGAATTCATAGAGTTCGCCACTTTCGCCTTCGACCAGCACATTGCCGCTCGTCAACAGCGCGGCAAAGGAGTCACCCGCTGCGTCATGGTTCGGAAAGTCGGGCCCTGCCTTCCACTTGTTTTTCTGCGGATCATAGATCGAGGTGTGTCCCACCGTTGAACCCTGGTGAAAGCCGCCCGTTGCGAAGACGGTGCCATCCGGGCGCAGGATCGCGGGGCCGATTTCGCCGGGCGGATAGTAGCACTTGTTCTTCGGGCCGTAGGTGACGCAGTCGCAACAAGGCGGCTCCTGAAGATCGGCGGCGGTCTTGCCTGCGGACGCCCAGGTCGCTGCATCGGGTGAATAGCGTTCGGCCCTTGGATGTTTCTTGACGTCGACCGCGAGAATCGTGCCATCCGGCAGCAACGTCCAACCTTCTTCGGCGTTGAAATCGTTCTTTCCGGCCGAGCCGACCTGCGTCCACTGCAGGGTGGACGGATCCATCTCGAACATGTCTTCGTTGAGCTTGGTGCCGAGGAGGTACTTTCCGTTGGGCAGCACGACCGACGGCGAATCGCCAACGTACTTCATCTTCTTGGCCACCTTGAGCATCGTCCAGGTGTTGGCGAGCGGGTCATAGATCGCCGAAAGATTGGTGAGTGCGAAATTGCCAAAATTGTATTCGCCGCCGGAGATCACAAGCCTACCATCGGCCAGCACGGCGGAGGCAAACGCATCGGCAGAATACCCCGCCGGCAGGTTGGCCATCTTGGTCCAGGTGCCGTTCTGATAGCTGCCCGTGTTGTCGGGCGTGAGCTTGTACCATTGGGCATCGGAGAAGGACTGCGCCATCACCGTTCCGTCCGTCATCTGGAAGGTGAGCTGCGCGCCGTTCGGCGCAGGATGGGCGAGATTGACCAGTGTTCCGCCCCAGGCGGCACTCGAACCGACAATGCCTGCGACAAGCACGCCCGCACGCAGAAAACGATTGCGCATAGTCCCCTCAACGCAAAGTTTGGCCGCGCACGGTAACAGGTCCGCCGCTGGACGCCACTGCTTTTCGGGCTTTCGAAAATTGTGACCGCCGCGCTACACTTGCGGCATGAGTGATACACAAGCGGCCGAAGTTCCCACCTTGAACCGCGTCGTGGAGCTTCTCCGAAACCAGGACTTCGCGTCCGCAGAATCCACACTCGGTGAAATTCTCCGCAGCAAGCCAACCGATGCCGTCGCGCATGGCCTGATGGCAAAAGTCCTGCTCGCCCAGGGGCGCGTGATCGATGCGACGGCGGCGGCGCGCGAAGCGATCCGCCTGAAGCCGAATCATGCGGAAGCGTATGTGAGCCTGGGTGAGGCCCTGCAATCGCAGCGGCAGTTCGAGGAAGCCGAGAAGGCTTACCGGACAGCGTTGCGTTATCAGCCCAATTACGATCAGGCGCGGCAATTCCTGGCTGGATTGCTGAACGAAACGGGCAAGGCGCGCGAAGCCGAAACGATCCTGCGTCAGGCGCTCGCGATCGGCTCACGCAATCAGCGACAGACGGCGGCCGCCACACACGCGCTGGGCATTTCACTCAATCATCAGCGGCGCTACGCCGAAGCGGTGCACGCTTTCGACTCGGCTTTGGCACTGGCGCCGGAGCTGGCCCCCACCTACTACAGTCGCGGTTGCGCGCTTCAGCATCTCGGCCGGCTGGACGACGCCGTCGCCAGTTTCCGCATGGCGCTGCAGCGAAATCCGCTCGACCTCGATGCCCACCGCGATCTCAACCAGCTGCTCTACCGGATGGGACGCGATCGCGAATTCCTGCGCTCCTACGACGAAGCCCTGGCGCAGCATCCCAACATCGGCGCCTTGGTGCTCGCGAAAGGTCGGCTGCAATTCCAGCGCGGGGATTACGAGAACGCGCGCGAAAGTTATGCCGCTGCCGCGAGGCTGATGCCGGAAAATCCCGCTGCGCATGACGGTCTTGCCCTGGCGTTGGCGCGATCCGGCGACGTCGGGCACGCCATTGCTGAACACGAAGCGGCGGTTCGCCTGGCGCCGAACGATCCGTACAGCTGGAGCAATTTCGTCGAAACCCTGCTACGGGCGCGCGACGGAAAGAAAGCATTGGCCATCGCCGATCGGGGCATCGCCACAGGCCCGGACAATCAATATGCGCTCGCCATGTGGGGATTGGCGGCGCGCGCGTCCGCCGATGCACGGGAAACCGGTCTGAACGACTACGAGGACTTCGTGCAGGTGTTCGAGATCGAGCCGCCGGAGGGTTACACCGACGTCGAGAGCTTCAACCACGATCTGGAAGCGTCGCTCGTGATGCTGCACCGCGACCGGCGCGAATATCTCGGACAGTCGCTGCGCGGCGGAACGCAGACGCTCGACAAGCTGTTCGGGACCGGGCATCCGCTGGCCGAGAAACTGCGCGCGCAGATCGACAAGGCGGTCGCGGCCTATATCGCGAGAATGAAGGACGATGCCGGCCATCCCCTGGCGCGGCGGCGGGCGGCGGCCTTCGATTACGCAGGGTCATGGTCGGCGCGGCTTTCGGATTGCGGCTTCCATGC
>DATIYG010000096.1:0-5321 GCA_035517755.1 Rhizomicrobium sp.
AACGCGCCCCACCTCGGTGCGCGGCAGCGAGATGGATGACGTGATCTTCGCCGGATCGGCGGCGCGGCCCGCGCGCGATATCGCCGAAGTGATCCTGTTCATCGACAACAAGGATCGCTCGGCACCGGCGCCCTACAACGACTACGACACGATCGAGGTGTCGCGCCGCATCGAGCGCGAGGCCGGCAGCGTCTATCGCATCAATGGTCGCGACGTGCGCCAGCGCGACGTGCAGATCTTCTTCGCCGATGCATCGTCCGGCGCGGGCTCCACGGCCTTCGTGCGCCAGGGCCAGATCGGCCTCTTGATCAGCCAGAAGCCGCTCGCCCGCCGCGCCATCCTGGAAGAAGCCGCCGGCATCGCCGGTTTGCATCAGCGCCGCCACGAAGCCGAACTCCGGTTGAAGGCGGCCGAAACCAATATGGCGCGCCTCGACGATGTGATCCGCGAAGTCGAAAGCAGCCTGCAAAACCTGAAGCGGCAGGCGCGCCAGGCGTCGCGTTACCGCAATCTCTCAGGACTCATCCGCAAGGCCGAAGCGCTCACCCTCTACTTGCGCTGGCAGATTGCCGGCTCGCAGATGATGGAGTCCGAAGCGTCGCTGAACGCGACCACGGGCGCCGTTGCGGAATGCGCCGATCGCGCGGCCGTCGCGAGCACGGCGCAGGCCGATGCGGCGGCGAAACTCCCGCCGCTTCGGAAGACCGAGGCCGAGCGCGGCGCGGCGCTGCATCGCCTGATCGTCGAACGCGAAGCGCTGGATGCCGAGGAAGCGCGTGCACGCGAGGAAGCACAGCGGCTTCGCCAGCGCATCGCGCAAACGGAGCAGGATCTCACGCGGGAACGCGCCCTGGATCACGATGCCAAGGCCAATATCGCGACTCTGGATCGGGAGTCCGAAGCGTTGTCGCTGGCCGCCGCGCAAGCCGACGAAGTGCTGCGCACGGCACAGGAACGCGCTGCCGATCTGTCGGAGCGGCTGGCGGACGCAGAGCGTACGCTGGAGCGCCTCACGGCCGAGCTCGCCGAATGGCACGCGCAGAAGAATGGCCAGGAGCGCACGCGCGAATTGGCGAGAGCGCTCGCCGAGACCACCGAGCAGCAGCTTTCCGAAGCGGAAGCGAAGCTCGAACGGGCGATGGCTTCCGCTGCCGGTGCGCCGGATGTTCGCGCGGCCGAAGAACTTGCGGCCAATGCAGGGCGCAGCGCCGGGGAATTGCTGGCAATGCTCGAGGAGGCGCGCGGCCTGCTCGAGCGCATCGAGCGTGACGAGGCCGAAGCGCGCGCGCCTTTGGAAGAAGCCGAGCGTGAGGCGCAGCGGCTTTCGGCGGAGACGACAGCGCTGGCCAATCTTCTGCGTCCGGAAGAGGATTTGTGGCCGCCGGTCGTCGACGCCGTGAAGGTGCAGCCGGGCTACGAGACCGCGTTCGCCGCCGCCCTTGGCGACGACATCAACGCACCGGCCGATGAATCCGCGCCGCATCACTGGCGCAATCTCGGCGATCTGGCCGACCTTGCGCCGCTGCCGGGCGGCGTCCAGCCGCTGGCAAAGTTCGTCCAGGCGCCGGCGGCCCTGTCACGCCGCCTGGCCATGACCGGCGTTGTGTTTCCGGATCAGGGCGCGGCACTTCAGCCCAAACTCAAATCCGGTCAGCGGCTGGTGTCGGCGCGCGGCGATCTGTGGCGATGGGACGGCTACACGGCATCCGCTGAAGCGCCATCCGCTGCCGCAGTGCGCCTTGCACAACGCAACCGGCTTGCCGCTCTGGAAAGCGATCTCGCGCAAACGAAGGAAAAGCGGGCGGCGCTGTTCGACGTGTACTCGGCGATCAAGACCGATCTGGTGTCGGCACGCGAAGCCGCCCGCGAAGCCGAGCACAATTATCAGCGCGCCAACACCTCGCTTGTCTCCGCGCAGGGTGATGCCGCAAAGGCCGCGCGCGCCGCGGCGGAACGGGCCTTAGAGCTGGCGTCGCTGGAAGCGGAGATCCGCCGCCTCACGCAAACCCGCGATGCCGCGCATGAATCAGAGCGTCACGCGACAGATGCATTGGCCGCGCTTGGCGATGGCGTTTCACTGACGGAGTCCGTTGCTTCAGCGCGTAGCGAGACGGCCGAAGCGCGCACCGCCGACGGCAAGGCGCGCGCCGAAGCCGAAGGCCTGTCGCGCGAATCTCAAACCCGCAACTCGCGGCTCGCGACAATCGAGGGTGAGCGGCAACGCTGGGAGGCACGCAGCCGGTCCGCCTTCGAGCAGATCGCCGAACATCAGCGCCGTGACGAAACCTTGCGCACCGAACTGGTCACGGCCGAAGCGAAGCCCGAAGAGGTTGCCGGCAAACGCAACACGCTGCTCGATCTCATCGGTTCGGCGGAAAGTGCCCGCAACGAAGCAGCCGATACCCGCGCCGAAGCCGAATCCGCGCTCGCTGAAGCGGACAAGGCTGCAAAGTCTGCCGACAACGCTTTGTCGCTCGCCCGCGAGGAGCGCGCCCGCGCACAAGCCCTCGCCGAAGCGGCAACGGCACGCCTCGACGAACTGCGCGGACGCATCCGCGACGAACTGGACGCCACCCCGGAAGAGCTGGGCGAGCTGGCCGACATCCGCGAAGGCCACGAATTGCCGGCGCTCGACTACGCCGAGAGCCGCGTCGAGAAACTGAAGCGCGAGCGCGAGCAACTGGGCGGCGTCAACCTGCGCGCCGAAGACGAAGCGGCGGAACAGGAAAAGCGCCTGACCACGCTCACCAACGATCGCGCCGACCTCGACGGCGCCATTCAGCGCCTGCGCCGCGGCATCCAGAGCCTCAATCGCGAAGGCCGCGAACGCCTGCTGGCGTCCTTCGAGCAGGTGAACAAGAATTTCCAGTCGCTGTTCGCCAAGCTGTTCCAGGGCGGCGAAGCGAAACTCACCTTCACGGAATCCGAAGACCCGCTGGAGGCCGGCCTCGAAATCTTCGCCCGCCCGCCCGGCAAGCGGTTGCAGAACCTCACGCTGCTATCCGGCGGCGAGCAGGCATTGACGGCGCTGGCGCTGATCTTCGCGGTGTTCCTCGTGAACCCGGCGCCGGTCTGCGTGCTGGACGAAGTGGATGCACCGCTGGACGACGCCAATGTCGAGCGCTTCTGCAATCTGCTCGACGAGATGACGCGGCTGGCCGACACGCGCTTCCTCGTCATCACGCACCATGCGCTGACCATGAGCCGCATGCATCGCCTGTTCGGCGTGACCATGGCCGAGCGCGGGGTCAGTCAACTGGTGTCGGTCAATCTCGCCGAAGCCCAACAGGCTGCTGCAGCGGAATAGCCCATACTCTTCGTCCATTTGAATTCTGTTCAGTTGCTGGAGGATGCTGTGGTGTTCTCGTTCGTGACGTCCCTGGGCCTGCAAAACCTCGAGCGCAAAATCGACCAACTCAGTGATGATTTGTGGTTTGAGAGGGTGGTGTCGGACGAGTTCTCGGACCTCACTCTCAGATTCCTCGTCGATCTGGCCAAGTCCTCGGCGGAAGACCCGGAACAGTTCGTTTCGAAGTGGCGCGAATGGACCAAGCACGACATGGAGGACGCGCGCTCGCGCTTGGGGAGCTACGGCCGCGCAAGCAATCCGGATCGGTTGGTCAGAATGTACCGTCTGTTGGACGCGTACCTCTCACGATCTTTGGAAAGCGAACAGCGGTCTCCGCCGGGCGCTCCGTAGCGCTATCCCATTTTGCCGGCGACCTGGCGCGTGATCACGTTCAACCGGTTCCACGCGTTGATCGCCGCGATGTGGATGATGATCGCGGCCAGCTGCTTCTCGTCGTAGTGGCGCTTCGCCTCCTCCCAGACCTCGTCCGGCACGGGATCGGAGCGATCCGCCAGGCGCGTGCCGGCCTCAGTCAATGCGAGCGCGGCGCGCTCCGCATCGGTGAAGAACGGCGCGTCATGCCAGGCCGCGACTGTATAAAGCCGGTCGTCGGTTTCATCGTGACGCTTCAGGGCCCGGGCGTGCATGTCGGCACAGAAGGCGCATCCGTTGATCTGGCTGGCGCGCAGATGAATGAGTTCGAACAGCTTCTCGGGCAATCCGCTCGCCTTCGTCGAAGCTCCGAGCGCGAGCATCGCCTGCATCGCTTCGGGGTGCACCATAGCGGGTTGAGTCATTCTGGGTTCCATCGCCGTCTCCATCGGTTGTCCGCTCCACTTGGTTCTGAGAGAACACGCTCGCAATGGCCTTGGCCGCGCTTTGGCGATGCCCTGCGCGCATGTGTGATCAGCCGCGACAGAAACTTGCGCGCGCATTTCGCCGCGCCTCACTTTCTTCAATGGAATCAGCAACTTGATGCGTCGTTCATATTCTTGACGGGAACCTGCCCCGCCACTATGTTCCGCCCGCTTTTCAAGCAAAGTCGCGGGAATCGCGGAAAGGCCGACCGGCAAACCATGACCCATGAGCCGGATGACCTGAAGGCGCTCGGCGAACGCATGGATGCGCTGAAGCGCGAAACCGGCGTCGCACCGAAAACGCCGCAGGCGCCCACGTCGGGCGAAGTGGCCATTCGCTTCGGGACGGAGCTTATCTCGGCCGTCATCGTGGGTGCTGCGATCGGCTGGGGTCTGGATTGGCTGTTTCATACGAAGCCAATCCTGACGATTGCGTTTTTCATCGCGGGGGCCGGCGCAGGCATCATCAATGTCAACCGCGCCTCCAAACAGATAACCGAGCGGACCGCAGCAGCTGCGCGCGCCGCCGAAGAGGCCGAGAAGGAGCATTGATCCGTGGCGCTTAATCCCATGGAGCAATTCGAAGTGAAGCCGGTGTCGTGGGCGCCGCATCCGCTGTTCCACATCGGCCACAGCCCGATCTACTTCACCAATCAGGCCTTCTGGATGCTGATCGTGGTGGCCTCGCTATCGCTGTTCCTCACGCTGTCGGTGAAGAAGGGCCGTGTGGTGCCGACGCGGACGCAATCGCTGGCCGAACTATCGTACGACTTCGTCGCCGGCATGATCGACATGACGAGCGGCCCGGAAGGCTTCCGCTTCTTCCCGCTGATCTTCACCATCTTCATGTTCATCCTGTTCTGCAATGGCTTCGGCCTGTTGCCGATCGCCTTCACGGTGACCAGCCAGATCGTCATCACCTTCCTGCTGACAGCCGTGGTGATACTCACGGCCATCATCACCGGCTTCGTGAGGCATGGCCTCGGCTTCCTGAAACTGTTCGTGATCAAGGCGCCCGTCATCATCATGGTACCGATGGTGCTGCTCGAGTTCATCTCGTTCTGCGCGCGGCCCCTGAGCCTTTCGATGCGTCTCTTCGCCAACATGCTGGCGGG
>DATIYG010000097.1:0-25991 GCA_035517755.1 Rhizomicrobium sp.
TGATGCAATGCTCATGCGCCCTGGCGATCGAATCGTGGTTGAAGAATGTCTGGAGGGCGAAGAGGCGAGCTTCTTTGTGTTGACCGATGGCGAGCACATCCTGCCGCTCGCCTCCGCGCAGGATCACAAGCGCGCTTTCGAAGGCGACAGGGGACCGAACACGGGTGGCATGGGGGCCTATTCGCCTGCCCCGGTCCTGACACCGGAGGTCGCCGAGAAGACGATTGCGAAGATCATCAAGCCGACGATTGCCGCGATGGCAGAGCGCGGCACGCCCTACATGGGCGTGCTCTACGCCGGTCTCATGATCAAGGAGGGCGAGCCCAAGCTGATCGAATACAATTGCCGCTTCGGCGACCCGGAATGCCAGGTGCTGATGATGCGGCTGAAGTCCGATCTTGCGACGGCGCTGTTGGCCGCGCGCGACCGCGAGTTGCATCATCTCGATCTGCGCTGGCGCGACGACACCGCACTGACGGTCGTGATGGCGACGAACGGCTATCCCGGAGACCACGCGAAGGGCTCGGAAATCCGCGGACTGGATGAGGCCGCGAAGATTGAAGGCGTCGAAATTTTCCACGCAGCGACGGAGCAGCGTGACGGCAAGTGGATCGCCAATGGCGGGCGCGTTCTGAATGTCACCGCGCTCGGCCGCGACGTCGCCGAGGCCCGTGAGCGCGCGTACCGCGCCGTCGATCTGATTGACTGGCCGGAAGGCTTCTGCCGCCGCGACATCGGCTGGCGGGCGTTAGGCCGGTAGCAGAGAGGAAACGGCGGCACCTGTTCGAGTGCCGCCGCCTGCAAGTTACTCGTCGCCCTCGTCTTCGTCCTTGGCTTCGCCCTTCTTGCCGCGCTTCTTGAGCGCCGCACCCAGGATGTCGCCAAGGCTCGCGCCCGAGTCGGACGAGCCATACTGCGCCACGGCTTCCTTCTCTTCCGCCACTTCGCGGGCCTTGATCGACAAGCCGATCTTGCGTGCCGCCTTGTCGAAGCTCGTGACCATGGCGTCGATCTTGTCCCCCTTGCCGAAGCGCTCGGGACGCTGATCGCCGCGATCGCGCGAAAGATCCGCGCGGCGGATGAAGGCCTTCACGCCATCGGCCAGCGCCACTTCGATGCCGCCATCGTTCACTTCGGTGACCGTAACGGTAACGACGCTGCCCTTCTTGAGCGGGCCGCCGGCGGCGCCCACCTTGTCCATCGGATCGGCTTCGAGCTGCTTGATGCCGAGGCTGATGCGCTCCTTCTCGACGTCGACGTCGAGAACCTTCGCCTTCACCGTCTGGCCCTTCTGGTAGTCCTTCACCGCCTCGTCGCCGGACTTGTCCCATGCGATGTCGGAGAGGTGCACCATGCCGTCGATGTCCTCGCCGACGCCGACGAACAAGCCGAACTCGGTGATCGACTTGATCTCGCCTTCGACGGTCGAGCCCGCCGGGTGTTCGCGGGCGAACTGTTCCCAAGGATTTTCCTGCGTCTGCTTCAGGCCAAGCGAGATGCGGCGCTTGTTGGAATCGACTTCCAGCACCTGCACTTCCACTTCGGCGCCCGGCACGACGATCTTCGACGGCGCCACGTTCTTCTTCACCCAGCTCATCTCGCTGACGTGCACGAGGCCTTCGACGCCCGGCTCCAGCTCCACGAAGGCGCCGTAATCGGTGACGTTGGTGACCTTGCCCTTGAAGCGCGCGCCGACCGGATACTTCGCGGCCACGCCTTCCCACGGATCGCTCTGCAGCTGCTTCATGCCGAGCGAAATGCGCTGCGTCTCGGGATTGATCTTGATGATCTGCACCTGGACGGTCTGGCCGACGTTCAGCACTTCCGTCGGATGGCTGACGCGGCGCCATGCGATATCGGTGACGTGCAAGAGGCCATCGACGCCGCCGAGATCGACGAACGCGCCGTAATCGGTGATGTTCTTGACCACGCCTTCCAGCACCTGGCCTTCCTTGAGGGAAGCCACCAGCGAGGAACGCTCCTCGGCGCGGCGCTCTTCCAGCACGGCGCGGCGCGACACCACGATATTGCCGCGGCGGCGATCCATCTTCAGGATCTGGAATTTCTCCTGCTGGTTCATCAGCGGGCCGACGTCGCGCATCGGGCGAACGTCAACCTGGCTGCCCGGCAAGAACGCCACAGCGCCGTCGAGATCGACCGTGAAGCCGCCCTTCACGCGCCCGAAGATCACACCCATCACGCGCGACTGATCGTTGAACGCCTTCTCGAGCCGTATCCAGCTCTCCTCGCGCCGCGCCTTGTCACGCGACAGGACGGCATCGCCAAGCGCATTCTCGACGCGCTCGAGATAGACCTCAACGGTGTCGCCGAGCTTCACGCTGGGCGGCTGTCCGGGCATGCCGAATTCCTTCAGCGGCACGCGGCCTTCCGTCTTCAGTCCGACATCGACGACGGCGAAATCGTTCTCGATGGCGACGATCTTGCCTTTGATGACATTGCCTTCCTGCGGCGATTGCGTGTTGAAGCTCGCTTCGAGCATCGCCGCGAAATCCTCGCGGGAGGGGGCTGAGATGGATTGACCGGCTGCGCTTGCCATGGAACTCCTGTTCAAGTTGTTTCAATGCCGATCGCTTTCGCGATGGACTTCCGCGCGGATTCCTTCCGCGAGGCGGGATCGGTTGCGTTGCGAATTCTGGCCTGCTCGGAAGAAGCGCGCCGGGTCTCCTTGAACCCCTATGGCACGGCTTTGAGCGCCTCCTCGACCTTCGGCTTGACCAAGGCGAGGGCGGCCGCGAAGGCCGCGTCTATATCCAATCGGGAGGTATCCAGCAAGAGGGCGTCCGGGGCCGGCTTCAGGGGCGAAATAGCCCGTTCGCGGTCGCGTTTATCCCGTTCCACGAGTTCCTTGAGGATCGTGGCCTCATCCGGCCAGCCGCCGAAGGATTTGAGCTCCAGGAACCGCCGGTGGGCGCGGACCTCGGGTTTGGCGTCGATGAACAATTTCACCGTGGCCGCGGGGCAGATGACCGTTCCGATGTCGCGGCCGTCGATGACCGCACCACGCCCGTCGCCTGGCGGGCGGGCGGCGAAGCTGCGCTGGAATTCCAGCAGCGCCTGCCGCACGGCCGGAAACACGGACACCAGCGAGGCCGCGTGCCCGATCTCCGCCGAGCGGATGCGGGGATCGTCGCGCCGGCCGACATCGACCGCGCGCGCCGCCTTCACGGCGTCGCCTTCCTTATTCGGATCGCCGCCCGTTTCAACCACGCCCAGCGCCACCAGCCGGTACAGCGCTCCCGAGTCCAGATGCGCGAACCAGAAATGCGCCGCGAGCTTCTTCGCCAGCGTTCCCTTCCCCGACGCAGCCGTTCCATCGACGGCGATGATGATGCTGCTCAAATCAAGCGCCCTTCTTTGCTGAACCTTCTTCGAGCAATTGGACGTACTTCGGACCCATCACAAAATCATGGAACGACTGACCGGCATTCTTGGCACTGAGCCCTACGTTCAGGAGCCAAATGCACCAAAGCAAAGTGAAGGCTACCAAGATCGCTATCAAGGCTGCCACCGGAACCGCCTCCAAGGCGGCTACTAATTTGAAGTTCTCTCTTTCAAGAGCAGCTGAGATGATTACGAAAAATAGCAAAAGGCTGAGGAGGCCAAGCTTTCTAAGGTTTCGCGTGAAATAGAGAGCAGCCAGCCGATGAAACATTGCTTAGCCCCGCCCGTCCAATTGCGAGCCCAATGCACTCATCAACGATTCAAACTCCGGGAAGCTGGTGGCGATCATCGACGCATCGTCGACGGTTATGGAATTGCGCGACGCGAGGCCCGCGATCAGGAATGCCATCGCGATGCGGTGATCCATGTGGGTTGTGATGGTTGCGCTACCGGGAACATCGCCGGGCCGGCCGTCGATCACCATGCCGTCCTCCAGCTCTTCGACCTGAACGCCGCAGGCGCGCAGGCCATTGATGATGGCGAAGAGCCGGTCGCTCTCCTTCACGCGCAATTCTTCCAGGCCGCGCATGACCGTGCGGCCGGAAGCATTGGCGGCAGCGACAGCGAGGATGGGATATTCGTCGATCATCGACGGCGCGCGTTCCGGCGGCACTTCAACACCGCGCAAATTCGAATGGCGCACGACGAGATCGCCAACCTCTTCCCCACCGCTTATGCGCCGGTTCGTGATGGAAATATCGGCGCCCATTTCGAGCAGCGTTTCGATCAATCCGATGCGCCGAGGATTCAGCAGCACATCTGGAATGCTGACTTCAGAACCAGGCACGATCAGCGCAGCGACCAGCGGGAACGCCGCCGATGATGGATCGCGCGGCACCTGAATCGCGCACGGCCGAAGCTCTGCCTCGCCCATCACTTCAATTCGCTCGCCACCTCCAACCATCGGCGCAGCGGAAACATCGGCACCGAAGGCGGCCAGCATCTTCTCCGTGTGATCGCGCGTCAGGGCGCTCTGCGTGAGGCGCGTGCGGCCCGGCGCGTTCAGTGCCGCCAGCAGAAGCGCCGACTTCACCTGGGCGGAGGCAACCGTCACCTCGTAATCGACGCAGATCGGGCGATCCGTGCCGGTCAAGGCGATCGGCATCAACCCGCCCTCGCCGCTCCACGTCGCGCCGAATTTCTCCAGCGGCTCCAGCACCCGCTTCATCGGCCGCTTGCGCAAGCTCGCGTCGCCAGTGAAGACAGCCGTGATCGGCGTCGTGGCCATGGCACCCATGACGAGCCGCGAGCCGGTGCCGGAATTGCCGAAGTCGAGCTCGCCGTCCGGCTGGCTGAAGCCGCCGACGCCACGGCCCCATACGCGCCACTCACCCTCGCCCACGCGTGTCACCTCGGCGCCAAACTGCATCATCGCCTTGGCGGTGTGGACCACGTCTTCCGCTTCCAGCAGGCCGGAGACCGGCGTCTCGCCCACCGCCAGAGCGCCGAGGATCAGCGCCCGGTGCGAAATCGACTTGTCGCCCGGCACCTTCGCCACGCCTTGCAGCGGTCCGGATTTCCGGGCCGAGAGCGGGCGCCTATCCTGTCCATTCATGGCTTGAAGTCCGCCCGCCGCCTCACCAGATAGGGGCCCCGGCCGGGAACCGGCGCACCCGCGGCCCTCTTCTTTACAGAGCGGCCCGGAAGTGGCAAACGACCCGGCCTTCTGGAAACCCGTCGACGAGGAAGCATGACTTTGGCCAAGGCCGATCTCGGAACCAAGCGCGTTTGCCCATCCTGCCAGGCCCGTTTCTACGACCTGCAGCGGCGTCCGATCGAATGTCCGAAATGCCAATTTGCGTTCGAGCCGGAGGCCCTGTTCAAGCAGCGGCGCACCCGCCAGCCGGAGCCGGTGGAGGTCGTCGGTCCTGCCGTCGTCGCCGAGGAGGCGGAGGACGAGGAGCACGAGAACGAAGAGGCCGAGCAAGAAGAGGCCGAGGGTGTCGAGGAAGAGCCCGTCGTCATCGCTGGCGAAGAAGACGAGGAAGAAGCCGCCACCGAGGAAGAAGAGGCTGAGGGCGCGGGCATGAGTGTCGTCGAGGGCGAACCCGAGGAGATCGAAGATATCGAGGTCGACGAGGAAGGCGACGAAGAAGATGAGCCGCTTCTCGAGGAAGTGGAAGAAGACGGCGATGACGTCGCCGGCATTCTCGATCCGGGCGTGACCAAGGACGAGAGATAGAGTTTCGCCGCCCGCCGGTCCCAACCGGCATTTCATTCGGCGGCGATGGTACGGGGCTGTAGCTCAGTTGGGAGAGCGCGTGAATGGCATTCACGAGGTCAGCGGTTCGATCCCGCTCAGCTCCACCACGCTTCGCTCGCGACAGCGAGCAAGCGTGCCCGGCGTAGCCCAAAGGGCGAAGCCGGGCTTGTGCCCCGCGAGCTACGCATGGCAAGCCAGCCTTTGCACTCGACGGGAAGCTACGCCTGGCAAGCCAGCCCTCGAACACCCACATTTCTAGTGATTCAGCAGCTCCGGCTCGAATGCTGCGGACGGAAGCGCTTCGCGCATACGGCGCGCGAAGGCCGCCAGGCACACCTCGGACTTCGCCAGCGGACCGCTGACATAACTGCCCGATGACATGCCGGCCTGAACGCGCGCGATCAGCACCGTGTCCTCGGCATTTACCTGACGGTTGATGCGCCAGTTGAGATAGCGCGCCGCTCGCACTTCGCGCCGCGCATCCGGGCGTGCATAAGCGATCTCGCGGATCACCATTTGCGTTGGCGAAACCGGAATGAGCTGCATGAAATCGACCTGATCGGGATACACGTCGAAGGCAACATTGGGCCACAGCCGGTAATAGTTCCACGTGTGCCTTCGGCTCTCAGGCAAATGATCGAACAGCGGCAGCAGAGACTGATACGAACGCTCCACCCAATTGGCAGAAGGCTTCTCCGTGATCGTGCCGTGCATCTTGTCGACCCATGGTTTCGCCTCGAGTCCGTAGCTCGCGCCGAACAACCGCGTCAGGCCGGGATGCGCCACTGGAATGTGCAGGCCGTCGCCGTAATTGTCGGCGACGTTCTTCCAGTTGACCGATCGCGGTCGCAACGTGACGCGGCCTTGCGGCTGAAGTGTTTCGAAACCATGCGGCGCGATCTCCTCCTCGTAAGGCGACATCATCTCCGCAACCGAGGGCAGCCCCTTCTCCGTCCGCACGAAGATGAAGCCACGCCAGATTTCCTGCTCGAGCGGAACGAGGCCGTGACGCGACAGGTCGAGCGATTCAAATCCTTGCCATGGCGGCACCGATTTCAGCGATCCGTCGAGGCCGTAACTCCAGGCATGATACGGACACACCAGCCGATGGCCGCAATTGCCGTGGTTGCCGTCGGCGAGCCGCGAGGCGCGATGGCGGCACACATTGTGGAAGCTGCGGACGATGCCGTCGGCGCCGCGCAACGCCAGGAACCGTTCACCGAGGATGTCGAGCGTGTGATAGTCGCCGGCATTCGGAACATCGTTGACGTGGCAGATCAGGTGCCAGGTGCGCGAAAACAGATGCCGCCGCTCGGCCTCGAAGAATCCCGCGTCGCAATAGATCCACGCCGGCAAACTCTGCTCGTACGCTTCAACCAAATGTGTCTCCGAACGTGTATTTCCTGCCAGGGACAAGGATAGACGCCTATTACGGCCAACCGCAATTGTCGGAAATTGTCCCGCCACGCTGCTTCGCAATTGACCACGCGCCACACATCGGCCAAGAACGGCCGGCCCAATTCTTGACCACGAGGCCCTTTGAATTTCACTGATGCGCGGCAAGTGCCGTCCGGCACGAAACTGATGCCCGAGCTTGTCATCATCGGCGGCGGGCCGGCGGGCATTTCGCTGGCGCTTGCACTCGCCAGAACGAAGATCAAGGTCCTGCTGCTGGAGAGCGGCGGCATGCAGTTCGATGCCGCGACGCAAGCGCTTTATGCCGGGCAGGAAACGGGCGTGAAGTACTACGCGCTCGATGCCACGCGCATGCGCTATCTGGGCGGCTGCACGAACCATTGGGGCGGATGGTGCCGGCCGCTTGATGAGGACGATTTCGCCCAGCGCGACTGGCTGCCGCACTCCGGCTGGCCATTCGACCGCAGCGAACTCGATCCATATTTCCCACGCGCCCAGGAACTGATCGAAGCGGGACCGCTTCTCTACGACAAGCTTGCGAAGGAGACGTTGCCCGGCGGCGACTTGCTGAAGCTCGGCCCCGGCGGCATCTACAACAGCTTCTTCCAGTTCAGCGTATGGCGCGGCAATCCGGATCACCTGCCGACGCATTTCGGCGAGCGCTATGCGGATGACCTGAAGCGCGTTCCCAACCTTCAGGTGATGCTCAACGCGAACGTGACCGCACTGCGGTTGGGGCAGGACCCGCGCTGGGTCGATCATCTGGATGTCGCCACGCTCGACGGCAAGCGTTTTACGGTCGCGCCGCGGCATGTGGTGCTGGCGGCCGGCGCGATCGAGACCGCGCGGCTTCTGCTGGCATCGAACGATGTCGCGACGAACGGGGTCGGCAACGAGAACGATCTGGTGGGCCGCTACTATGCCGATCACGCCATCCCACGCGATACGGCCACGCTGGTCGTGTTCGGCGGCGAAATTGCTGCCTTCTACAAGACGACGCTAGATATGAAGGGCGCGCACTTCCGTGCCACACTGTCGCCGACACAACAATTCAAGAAGGACCGCCATGTGCTCGGCTCGCTCGTGACGGTCGAGCAGCGCGTGGCACTGGACGAGCTCGGCGCGGCGGCAGTCACCACGACATCGGCGGCGCTCGGCGTCGACGGGAGTAACGCGCATGCCTATTCGCTCGGCTGCGGCATCGAACTGGCGCCCGATCCGGACAGACGCCTGACACTGACAAGCGAACGCGATGCGCTCGGCATGCCTCGCCTCAAATTGAACGTGACGATTTCCGATCAGGACTTCGCCAACTACCGCGAAGCGCTGGTGGAGCTCGGCCGGCAGATGCTGGCGGCGAAAACCGGCATGATCCGCCTCGACCGGCAAAGCCGCAGTGAATGGCTGTCCGTCATGGACTGGGGCAACCATCACATGGGCACCACCCGCATGAATGACGATCCGAAGCAGGGTGTGGTCGATGGCAATTGCCAGGTTCATGGGCTCGCCAATCTGTTCGTGGCGGGAAGTGCCTGCTTCCCGACCTATGGCTCCTCCAATCCCACGCTGAACCTGATCGCGCTGACACTGCGCCTGGCCGATCATCTGAAGGGGGTGTTCCGATGAGAACGCCGGACCGCCGCGTGGTCATCGGAGGCATTGTGGCGTTCGCCGCCGCTGCCGCCGCCATCGGCTACGAATCCAGACGACTGTTCGGCCGGCACTATCCGCCCACGCCCTACGACGATCTGTTCGCCCTCCTGCCGGATCGCGAAGCGGCAAGGAAGGTCGGGGCTGCATTCCTGAAAGAACATTCGAACTTTACGTCCAAAACCGCGGCGGCGGCGTTGCGCCGTCGCATCGGCAAGCAGAAGCTGGATGCGGTGCTGCAGGCCGAAATCGCCGATGGTGCATTAACCGAAGCGGGCCGTTGGCTGATGCCGCAGACGCTCGCCGGACTTTGTGCGCTCGCGGCCAAGGCCGGTTAGACAAAAGAGGGGGGACAAATGTCACTTGAGATCGTCGGCGCCGCATATCCGCGCACCGGAACCGTATCGCTGAAGCTTGCGCTCGAGGAGCTTGGCTTCGGGCCGTGCCATCACATGGCGGAGATGATTTCGCATCCCGAGATGGGCGCGTTGTGGATCGCAGCCGCGAAAGGTCGGCCGGACTGGGACGCCATCTTCGCCGGCTACAAATCCTGCGCCGATGCGCCCAGCTGCTATTTCTGGCGAGAAGTCAGCGCGAAATACCCCGATGCGAAGGTGATCCTGACGGAGCGCGATCCGGAGGAGTGGTTCGAATCCACGCAAGAGACGGTGTTTTCGCCACAATGGGTGGCGGCCACCCTGAAGATGCCGCTCGGCCCGTTCTTCCAGGCGGCGGTCTACGATTTCTATGGCGACAAGATCCACGACCACGACTTCATGGTCGCGAACTACAAGCGCTATTGCGATGACGTGAAACGGGCAATCGCGCCGGACCGCTTACTCGTCTATCGCACAGGGTCGGGGTGGGAGCCGTTGTGCCGCTTTCTGGGCGTTCCCGTGCCGGGCACTGCATACCCCAAGGCCAATCAGCGCGACGAGATGAAGGCGATGCTCGCCAAGTCCATCAGCAAGGGCTCGGTGGATGCCGGAGATATCGACCTTGGCCATCGATAGGCGGTCGACCCTCTAGCGCTCGCCGAATGCGCCGGTGCCGACCGACTTCCCGGCGCCGACCGCGTGCTGGTCCGTCCACGCCTGGATCGCCGCGCCATTTTTCTCGTCGAGCTCGGCGTGCCGGCTGATGGCGTAGCGCTCCGATGCCAGCAGGCGGGCCTGCGACGGCTGGAAGCACGGCGCCACATAGCGCGCGAACAGTTCGTAGTGCTTGCGCGTGGCCTCCCAACTGGCGAAATCGTTCGCGACCATCAGGTAGCAGCCGAACCCGCCGGATTGCTCCTCCAGCTTCTTGATGTGCGCGACGGCGTCGTCCGGCGTGCCGATGATGGCGGCGCCGCCCTCGGTGAACCACGCGAGCTGTTCCTCGAACGTCTTGCCACTGACCCGCAAGGTCGGCAGGGCGAGCACTTCCTGCGTGTAGCGCACGAAATGTTGCAGGCCATATTTCACGTCCTCGATCGCCTGCTTCCTTGTCTCAGCCAGATGCATGAAGCCAACCAGGCGCCATTTCTCGCGGTTGACCTTCTGCTTCGCCTTCTCCGCCTCTGCCTCGGCGCGGTTCCAGTGCAGGTGCATCAGGTTCATGTCCTCGCGCATCAGCGCGCCGAGCGACAGAAGTCCCAGGCCATGACGGCCCGCCAGCATCGAGCCCGCCGGCGATGTCGAAGCCGCCACGCAGATGTCGAAATCCGAATAGGGTGCCAGCTGGCATTGCGCATCCTGCAGCGTGTAGCGGTCGGTCTTCACCGTGACCATCTTGCCCTTGATGAGATCGATGATGATTCCGGCATCATGATCGAGCGACGGGCGCAGCTGCTTGGGCTCCAGCCCGATCATGGTTGCATCGGTCGGCAACGAACCCGGACCCATGCCGAACATCACACGGCCGCGCAGGAGGTGATCGGCCAGGATGATGCGATCCGCCACCCACAGCGGATTGTGGTACGGCACGGACACGACGCCGGGTCCGAGCTTGATGTGCTTGGTCAACGCGCCGACGTAGCACATGAACTGGATCGGCTCGGCGATGATCTCCGTGCCCCCGGAATGATGCTCGCCGACCCACGCTTCGTCGTAGCCGAGATCGTCGAGCAGCCGGATCGTGTCGACATTGCGCTGCAACGACGACGTCGCGTTCTGCGTTGCCGGCGCATTGAACGGCGGCATGAAAATCCCGAAGCGGAGCTTGCCCATCAGCGTTGCCCTTGAATGTCCCGCCTCCGATGTTGCGGCGGCTGGCACCGGCTGGCAAGCGTGGCGCGGCCCGGTTCGCGAACGGATGGGTTCGATTGCGTTGGCAAGCGGATACTTCCGCACCTGCCGGTTGCGCGCGAACGGATTTCTGGGACACCCTTGGCGGCAATGGCCATCGAAGCAATCGTCAACTACCTCGGCCCGATGAACGAGCGGCCGCGCTTCCACGCGCAGGATCACAGCCGCGACAATCTGGTGCTCGATCCCAGAACCGTGCCAATCGAAGACCTGCGCGATCAGGGAGCATCCCTGAAGCGGGAAGGATTTGCACTTGTGCCGCACCGCACCGCCGTGCGCGACTTCCGGGATGACGCCACGGCACAGCCCATCTATGCGGCGGAAGTCGAACGGCTGATCCTGGAACAGACGCGCGCGGATCGCGTGGTCGTCACCGGCAAGGCGCTGCTGCGGTTTTCCGAGCGCGCGCCGGAATCCGGCAAGCTGTTCAACTCCCTGCCCGCGCGCTTCATTCACATCGATGTGAGCGACGCCACGGCGCGGGAGTTTGCCGCGGGCTCCGAGCGCCGGAAGGTCCGCCGCTTCGCGCATTACAATGTCTGGCGCGTCGTCTCCGATCCACCGCAGGACGTTCCGCTCGCCGTGTGCGACGCACGAACACTTGCCGCGGACGATCTCGTTCCGGCCGATGCGGTGTTCGATGCCGTGGACGGACCGGAATGGTCGTTCGAGGCGCTGCTGGTGCTCTACAGCCCGCGCCACCGCTGGTGCACGTTCCGCGACATGACACCCGACGAAGCGCTGATCTTCAAGACGAATGATTCGGATCCGGCCGAGCCGCACAACATCCCGCACTCGGCCTTCGACAATCCGGATTGTCCGGCGGGCGTGGCGCCGCGCGTGAGTGTCGAAGCCCGAGCTATCGCGTACTGGTACTAGACGCGAATAATGACCTTGCCGAAGTGCTTGCCGTCCATCTGGTACTGATAGGCGGCGCGCGCATCCTTGAACTCGAACGTCTTGTCGATGACCGGATGAATCCTGTTCACCGTCATGGCGTCCAGCATGTCCTCGAACATCACGCGGTTGCCGACGAAGATGCCGTGCAGGCTGGCGCCCTTGAACATGAGGATGTGCGGATTGGTGTCGCCCTCGCGCGTGAGCACGCCGATCAGGCACACCTTGCCGGCCCAGCCGACCGACTGCATGGATTTGGACAGCGTGCCGACGCCGCCCACTTCCACCACGCAATCGACGCCCTTGTTGCCGGTGAGGCGCATGACTTCCTGCTGCCACTCCGGTGTTTTCTTGTAGTTGACGAGGCCGTCGGCACCCAGCTTCTGCGCCCGATCGAGCTTGTCGTCCTGCGAGGACGTGGCGATGACGCGCGCGCCGGCCGCACGGGCAAATTGCAGCGCCAGCATCGACACGCCGCCGGTGCCGAGCACCAGCACCGTATCGCCAGGCTTGATCGGCCTGCCCTGCACCATCAGCGCATTCCACGCGGTCACGCCGGCGCACGGCAGGGTGGCGGCTTCGTCGAAAGACATCCAGTCCGGGATGGCGACAAGACCGTCCTCGTGCAGAACGATCTGCTCGGCGAGGGTCCCGTCGAGCGGCGGTCCGCCAAGGGCCCCGCGGCCGGGGCCGGGCGCACCATCGATCCAAACCTGGAAAAACGTGCCGACGACGCGGTCGCCCGTCTTGAACCGCGTCACGCCTTGGCCGACGGCGATCACTTCTCCGGCACCATCCGACAGGGGAATGAGATTTCCGCCGGCCGGCGGCCCTGGATAGAAGCCCAGCACCAGCGCGAGGTCGCGATAGTTCAGCGAGGTCGCCCGAACGCGCACGACCACCTGATGTGGGCCGGGCTTCGGGTCGGGCCGATCGGCGAGTTGCAATCCGTCCAGGCCGCGCGCGCCCTTGACGACTTCCCAGGCCTTCATGGGCGCTCCTTCTTCGTTCAGGTCAGCGTGCGGCCGTCAGCCAGTTGTCCTTGCGGCCCACGCGCACATGCGCATTGCGATATTCGCGCGGGGACGTGCCGTAATGATTGCGGAACACACGCGCGAAGTGCGTCGCGTTGTTGAAGCCCCAGCCGAACGCGATTTCCGTGATCGTGCGGCGCTGCCACAGCGCATCGGCCAGCTGCTTGCCGCATTCTTCGAGCCGGCGGCGCAGAATGTAGCTCGACACGGTCTCGTTCTCGCTGGCGAACAGGATGTGCAGGTAGCGCGGCGAAATACCGAACGCGGCCGCCACGGAGCGCACGCTCAATTCCGGATCGCGCAGATTCGCTTCGATGTAGCGCTTGATCTGGATGCGGCGCGCGCCGACGATTGCCGCATCCGCCACCACCATGCCCTTCACTTCCGTGCAGGCGGTCGCGAAGACGTCGAGAATGCTGTCGGCGATGCGTGAGCCCAACTCCGGCGGAAGATTGTCGGCATGATCCCAGACATTGCGCAGCATCAACGACGTCGTCTGCGACAGACCCTTGGCGCCGGAAAGCTTCACGCCAATCATCTCTTCGGGTGTCGGCAGGTGCCGCTTGAGCTCGCTCTCCGCCACGATCAGCACCAGCGTGCTGCAGGAGTCATCGTAGGACAGCTGGTACGGCAAGGTGGAATCGCTCAGCACCAGATCGCCCTGCTCCAGGAGCGCCTCGTGCGCCTCCTGCTTCACGAGCAACTGGCCGGACATCTGGACGTGCAGGAAGAAGCGGTGATCGTCGAGCTTGGCGGCCTGTGCCTTGGAACGCCGCACCGTCGCTGCGCGCGAGGTCGCCTGCGCCATCCGGAGGCGCCCCACATGCACGCAACGAACTTCGGCGTCGAACGCGCCCGCGTTCTCCGGCCGCGTCTCCAGCGGCGCGAATACGTCGCTGATGATGTCGTTCCAATAGGAGACCTTGGCCGACGACGGCAGGCCGTGTGTCGAATAGCTCAGCATCCAGCTCCCTCCGGGTTTTTTCTTTTCAGGATATCAATTAATTTGCCTTGCATACAATCTCGAAAATGAGGGGATCGGGCATGATTGATGCGCGGGCAGCCTTGAAAGAGGCCCCTATGACGGCCTTTCAGATCGGTGCCGTCGCCATCTGCATGGCTATCAACATGCTGGACGGCTTCGACGTGCTGGTCATCGGATTTGCGGGCCCGCCGGTCGCGCATGACTGGTCGTTAATGCCGCGCGAACTGGGCCTTCTATTCAGTGCAAGCCCCATCGGAATGATGCTGGGCTCCATCTTCGTGTCGCCCATTGGCGACATTTTTGGCCGCCGCACGCTGGTGATGCTCGGGCTCCTGGTCATCACCGCCGGGATGCTCTTCTCCGCGGCTGCGACAAATTATGATCAACTTTTGATGTTGCGCGTGGCAACCGGCGTCGGCATCGGCAGCCTGCTCTCCAGCATCAACACGATGGTCGCCGAATACGCGTCCAGCAGGCGGCGCGACTTCGCCGTCGGCGTGATGGCGGTCGGTTACCCCATCGGCGGCACGCTTGGCGGGATGGCGTCCGTCTACCTCATTCACAGTTTCGGGTGGCACTCGGTGTTCGTGTTTGGCGGCGTGCTGTCGGCCTTGCTCATTCCGGTCGTGTGGGTGCAGCTGCCCGAGTCCCTCGATTTCCTGCTTCAGAAGCGGCCTCGCCGCGCGCTCGAACGCGCCAATGCCCTGCTCGCGCGCCTGCAACAACCTGCACTCACCGCACTGCCGGCCATTCGCGAAACGAATGAGGCAAAGGGTGTGCTCGCGGTATTCGATCGCAGCTTCTTCACGCGCACGCTCATCGTGTGTGCCGCCTACTTCCTCTCCATGATGCCGCTCTACTTCATGCTGCAGTGGACGCCGAAAGTGCTTGTGGATTCCGGCCTGTCGCTGACGTCCGGAATCTCGGGCGCTGTGCTGATGAACGCCGGCGGCGTGGTGGGTGGATTGTTGCTGGGTCTGGCGGCGCGGCCGTTCGGACTGAAGCAGGCGACATCGGTGTGCATGGTTCTGTTCTTTGCAGCGATCACTGCTTTCGGATTTGCCGGCGCAAATCTCGGTGCGCTGCTGATCCTCGCGGTGGCGGTCGGCTTTTTCATGATCGCCTGCGTGGTCGGCCTCTACGCGGTGATCGCCGCGATGTATCCGGTGCGCATCCGCAACACCGGATCGGGCATCGCGATCGGATTTGGCCGCATCGGCGCGATTGCGGGGCCGTACCTCGCTGGCGTGTTCATCCAGGCCGGATGGTCGCGGCCGATGTACTGTTTCGCGCTTGCCGCGCCTTGCCTGATCGCCGCCTTCATGATCCGGCGTGTGCCCCTGCTGGACGAGGCCACGCCAACGGCCGCTTCCGCACCGGCGACCGTTCCGGCAGAGTAACCCGATGGACCTCACGCGGACATTTGTGGAGATCGGGCTGCAGGACCGGCCAGCTGTCGGTGGAAAGGGTGCCAATCTGGGCGAACTCACACGTGCCGGAATTTCCGTGCCACCGGGATTTGTCGTCACCGCCTCATGCTTCACGCAGTTCGCGGACAGCATCGATCCCGACGGATCGCTTCGCGGTGCGCTTGAAACGCTCGATGCAAACGATGTGTGCGCCGTCGCCGATGCCGGTGCCGACATGCGCCGCCGCATCGAAGGGATGACCCTGCCCTCGGACATTGCCGCCGCGCTTGCTGAGGCCCACCGTGCACTGTGCGCCTCCCCGGAGATGCCTGTCGCCGTGCGCTCCAGCGCCACTAGCGAGGATGCGGAGGACGCGAGCTTTGCGGGCTTGCAGGACACCTACCTGTGGCTCTGCGGCACCGACAGCGTGATCCATCACGTGCGCGCCTGCTGGGCGAGTCTCTACTCGACGGAGTCCCTTTCCTACCGGCGGCGCCTTGGCATGAAGGAAGACGGCATCGCCATGGCCGTCGTTGTGCAGCGGATGGTGGATTCGCGCTGCTCGGGCGTGATGTTCACGCGCAGCCCGCTGACCGGCGACCGCTCCGTCATTGTGATCGAAGGATCGTACGGGCTTGGCTCCTGCATCGTCAGTGGCGAAGTCACGCCCGACAAGTTTGTCATCAGCAAGGTCACGGGCGAGGTTTCGGAGCGCACCATTTCGCGCAAGGCCGTGCAGCACACTCCAGACCGTGAAGCGGGCGGCGTTCGCGAAGAAGAGGTCGCAGACACCCTGCGCGATGCGCCCTGTGTGACCGATGCGGAACTGCGCGCACTCGCCGACATTGCGCGCAAGGTGGAACGGCACTATGGCCGGCCGCAGGACATCGAGTGGGCCATCTCGCGCGACGGGGAATTGTTGCTGCTGCAAAGCCGGCCTGAGACGGTCTGGAGCCGCAAGGATGCAGCGCCGGTGACTGCGCCGAAGAGCAGCGCGCTCGATCACGTGTTCGCCACGTTCGGCACGCGCCGGTAATGACGCAATGATCCTCACCCATGACGATGTGCAGGAGATCATCCGCATCCTCGATGCGTCGCCCTACGACGAGCTGGAGATCGAGACCGACCGCTACAAACTCACCTTGCGCCGCGGCGGGTCTGGCTGGACGCAGGCAACCGAAACCGCTCGCGCCGAAAGGCCGGCCGCGATCGCGGCAAAGACAACACAAGCCGAAACAATTCTGGAGCCAGGGACACTCGGTGTCCGCGCGCCACTGGTCGGCACGTTCTATCGCGCGCCCAAACCTGGCGCCGCGCCCTTCGTGGAAGTTGGAGACACAGTGGACGAACACACGGTCGTTGCCATCATCGAGACGATGAAACTGATGAACTCTGTCCACGCCGGCGTGCGCGGCGTGGTGAGCGAAATCTGCGCCGCCAATGCCGAGTTCGTCGAGCATGGCCGCATCCTGATGAAGCTGCGCGCGCCATGATTCACCGCGTGCTGATCGCCAACCGCGGCGAGATTGCGGCGCGTATCATCCGCACTTGCAGGAGGCTCGGGGTCGAGACGGTGCTGGCCGCTTCGGAAGCAGACCTCGATTCCGTCCCGGCGCGGCTTGCCGACCGCGTCGTCTGCATCGGCGCAGCGCCACCGGCGCGCAGCTACCTGAATGTCGCAGCCATCGTCGGCGCAGCCGAAGGCGCGCATTGCGACGCGATCCATCCGGGTTACGGCTTTCTGTCGGAGAATGCCGCGTTAGGCCACGCCTGCAACGATGCGGGGGTTATCTTCATCGGCGCCACCGAAGAGCAGCTCGCCAGCGTTGGCGACAAATGGCGCGCCCGCGAAATTGCAACTGCGGCCGGCTTGCCGGTCGTGCCCGGGGGCATGGCGCGTTCGACCGAAGAAGCACGTGCGTTGATCGAAAGCATCGGCTGCCCCGCATTGGTGAAGGCGGTGGGCGGCGGCGGCGGACGCGGCATGAAACGGATCGACCATCCCGCTCGCACCGATGAGACCATTGCGCTGGCGATCGCCGAAGCCGACGCAGCGTTCGGCGATGCGCGCATCTATATCGAGCGCTTCGTCGAACATGGCCGCCACGTCGAAGTACAACTGCTCGGTGACGGCGAGACGATTATTCATCTCGGTGATCGCGACTGCTCCATCCAACGTCGCTACCAGAAGCTCGTCGAAGAGGCGCCGGCACCGAACCTCGGCGGCGACCTGCGCAAGCGGCTGCACGCTGCCGCGGCATCCTACGGCGAAGCGCTCTCCTATCGCGGGCTCGGCACGGTCGAGTTTCTTGTCGACGACAGGCGCGGCGAATTCTTCTTTCTCGAAATGAATGCGCGCATTCAAGTCGAGCACCCGGTCACAGAAGCAATCACCGGACTCGATCTCGTAGCCGAGCAGATCGCGGTAGCGGAGGGCCGTCCGTTGCGCCTTTCACAGGACGACGTTCGCTTCTCTGGTGCGGCCATCGAATTTCGCATCAACGCGGAGGATTCTGCGCACGATTTCCGGCCCAGCCCCGGCATGGTAACGGCGGCGGAATTCCCCGCCGGTCCCGGCATCCGCGTCGACACGCACATCGAAGCGGGCAGCACCGTACCGCCGTTCTATGACTCGTTGCTTGCAAAAATCATAGTGCACGGAAGCGACCGCGCCGACGCATTGGTGCGTTCGAAAGCTGCGCTCGCCGCTTGCCGGATCGCGGGCGTGCACACCAACCTCGCGATGCATCGGGCGATCCTTGACGATCCGGAATTCCGCGCAGGCGGAGTTTCTACGAACTGGTTCGGCCAGTTCTGGCGACGAGCCTCCGCCTAGTGATTGCGCGCAAGGTCGGCTTCCGGTTCGCGGCAAGGACGAATGCCGCAACCGGCTTCCGTTAACCTCCGCGGCCTTGGGGAGGAAGCCACAATGAAATTTGCAGTATCGATTTGCATCATCGCCTGCGCGGCCTTCGCGCCGGCTGCCATCGCCGGCGATATGTCCGGCCTCTACGGCAACACCATCGTCTGCCACTATGCCGACGGAAAGCTCACCAAGGTGTGGGTGGCGGCAGGCGGCAGCTACTCCATCCAGCGGCCGGACGGCAGCACCGCCGCCGGCAGCTGGAAGGATGACGGCAGCAACGTCTGCTACATGGACGCCAATCCGGCGCCCGGAATGAAGCCGGTGTGCTCCTCGTCGCAGCTGCGCAAAGTGGGGGACAGTTGGGACGTCACCGACCCGTTCGGCGGACATTGCACCGCCACCTTGATGGCCGGTCAGCAGTAGCACCCCCGATGGCGCACTCTCTGCGTGCGATGGCGCGCAGAGCGTGCGCACATCGTCCCGCTTGGTCTTGCGCGCCGGATGGTCCTATCATCGGCGGCGCTGCACTTGGGCATTCGGGGCTGACATGAATCGTACCATTCCTTTTGCGGCGATCGCGGCCGCGACGCTGGCACTCGTTGCCTGCAATTCCGTGAAGTCGATGTTGCCATGGTCGAAGGCCCCGGACAGTTCTGCCGGCATCACCACGGCGCGCATCGCCGATGCCGACAAGGAACCCGGCAACTGGCTCACCTACGGCCGGACCTATAACGAGCAGCGCTTCAGTCCCCTGACGCAGATCAACGACACCAACGCGAAGAATCTCGGCCTCGCCTGGTATCTCGATCTCGACACGGCGCGCGGTCAGGAAGCCACGCCGCTGGTCATTGACGGCAGGATGTACACCACCACCGCGTGGAGCATGGTGAAGGCGCTCGATGCGGCCACCGGCAAGGTGCTGTGGTCCTACGATCCGCAAGTGCCGCGCGACTGGGATGTGAAAGCCTGTTGCGATGCCGTCAACCGCGGCGTCGCCGCCTGGCACGATCGCCTGTATGTCGGCACCCTGGATGCGCGGCTGATCGCGCTCGATGCGGCCACCGGCAAGGTCCTGTGGAGCGTGCAGACCGCCGATCCCACCAAGCCCTACTCCATCACCGGCGCGCCGCGCGTGGTCAAAGACAAGATCCTCATCGGCAATGGTGGTGCGGAGTTCGGCGTGCGCGGCTACATCTCCGCCTACGATGCGGAGACCGGCAAGCTCGACTGGCGCTTTTATACCATCCCCGGCGCCAGCGGCTTCGAGCAGCCCATCCTCAAGAAGGCACTGGAGACCTGGAAAGGCCAGTACGCGGAATCCTCCGGCGGCACGGTGTGGGATGCGATCTCCTACGATCCCGAATTGAACCTTGTCTATTTCGGTGCCGGCAACGGCACGCCGTGGAATGCGGAAGAACGCAGCCCCGGCGGCGGCGACAATCTGTTTCTTGCCTCCATCGTCGCTGTGAATGCCGACACCGGTGACTATGTGTGGCACTACCAGGTCACGCCCGGCGATGAATGGGACTACGACGCCGACCAGCAGCTCACGCTTGCCGACCTCAGGATCGACGGCAAGGTGCGCAAAGTCATCATGCAGGCGTCGAAGAACGGTTTCTTCTACGTCCTCGACCGCGAGACCGGAAAGCTGATCTCGGCGAAGAACTACGCCACCGTGAACTGGACCAGCGGAATCGACATGACGACCGGCCGCCCCATCGAAGATCCGAAGGCGCGCTACAGCGAGAACAAGTCACCCTGGGTGAACCTGCCCGGCCCCATCGGCGCGCACAATTGGCAGCCGATGTCGTTCGATCCGCAGACGGGCCTCGTCTACATCCCGGCACAGGACGCGGCGTTCCCGTTCATCGCGGAAGCTGGCTACAAGGCGGCGCCCATCGGCTTCAATGTCGGACTCGATATGGCGGCAGGGTCTCTGCCGAACGATCCGAAGATCAAGGCGCAGGCGATGGCCGGCCTGAAGGGCGCCCTGATCGCGTGGGATCCCGTCGCCCAGAAGGAAGCCTGGCGCGTGCAGCATCCCGGACCGTGGAACGGCGGCATTCTGTCGACCGCCGGCAATCTGGTCGCGCAGGGCAATGCGGCAGGCCAGTTCGCCGTCTATCGCGCCGACAATGGCGAGAAACTATGGTCGACACCGGTGCAGACGGGCGTGCTCGCGGCACCGATGACCTACACGGCTGGCGGCGAACAATACATCGCCGTGCTCGCCGGATGGGGCGGCGCCTACGCGCTTGCGCCAGGCGAGCTGTCGTTCAAGTCGGGTCACATTCCGAACATCAGCCGCGTGCTCGCCTTCAAGATCGGCGGCACCGCGTCGCTGCCGCCGGCGCCGGTGCAAACCATGCCGCCGCTCAGCCCGCCGAAATCGACAGCGGATGCCAAGACCATCGCCGCTGGCAAGGGCTACTTCGCCCGCTACTGCGGCGTATGTCATGGCGACGCGGCGGTCAGCGGCGGGCTCATCCCCGATCTGCGCTACAGCGGCGCTCTCAAGAGCGATTCATGGTTCGATATCGTGCTGAACGGGGCCCTGAAGGATCAGGGCATGGCTTCGTTCGCCGATGCGCTTAACCACGATCAGGCCGCTGCCATCCGCGCCTATGTGATTGCGCGCGCCAACGAGAGCAAGCCGGCGGTTTCACCCACGAAAAAGCCTGTCAGCAGGGGCAAGCCGAAAAAACCAAGCAAGGCGTAATCGTTTTCGGCGATACGAGGGCGGCTTGCATCCGGTTTGGAGTCCGCTAACCTAGAGTTGGCCGCCGCCCTTCAACGCCGCGATCCCCCGCGCGGGCACAAGGAATTTCACGCACACATGCTGATGCAACCGATTCAGGCATCGCCCAAACGCAAACCAGTGGCGCGCAAACCCGTACCCCGGCACCATGTCGACACGACCGGCATGGACGAGCTGCTCGGCTATCAGCTTCGCCTCGCCTACATCGCGATCTCGCGCCATTTCTCCAGCGTGATGTCCAATTTCGACCTCACGCAGAAGCAGACCGGCGTGCTCTGGCTCATTGGAGCGAACGGCGGTGTGTCGCAGATTTCGCTGGCCAAGAAACTGGACATGGATCGCGCCTCGATGATGGCGATCATCGATCGGTTGCAGGCGCGCGATCTCATCGTGCGCGAGCGCTCGCGCCACGACGGCCGGCGCCAGGAGCTTTATCTCACGCCCAAGGGCCGCCGCGTGCTGTCGCAGGCCAAGGCGGCGCTGACGAAACACGAGAAGTGGATGACGGATCGTTTCAGCGAGAGCGAGCTGGCATCGCTGATGGACTTCCTCAAGCGAATCCGCAAATAGCCTAGGCGCCGAACGCGCGCAGGGTTTCCGGGACCTTGTTGGGCATGGCGAGCGCGGCCTTGACGGCCGGACGCTCATCCATCCGCGCCAGCCAGTCGAGCGCGCGCGGCGCATTCTTCTCGTTCATGTGCTCCGGCATCAGGCGCGGCATGCCGGCGACCATCGAATAGGAGTTCACGTCAGCCAATGAATATTCGTCGCCCGCCAGCCACTTCGATTTCGCAAGAATGGCTTCCATCCGCTGGATCGACACGCCGCAGCGCCGCCGCGAATCCGCCAGCTGCTCCTCGCTGAAGGATTCGCCTGCCACGGTCGCCCATTTCTGGCGCTGCTCGGCAAGCGGGATGCGCTCCAGCAGCTTTTCGAACTCGCCCTTGTCGATGGCCTTGGCGATGCGCCGCACCATGAAGTGCCAGCCGATCATCGACAGCGCCGGACAGAAATACTCGTCGATGAACTTGCTCCACACCCGCATGCGGGCGCGCGCCACCGGATCGAGCGGCCGCAGGCGCACGTCGGGGAAGACGTCCTCGAGATATTCGTTGATGACCGTGGATTCCGTGATGACCGCGCCGTCATGCACCAGCACCGGCACCTGCCCGTTCGGATTGATCTTCACGAAGGCAGGATCGTGCTGCTCGAAGCGCAGCAGATCGACATAGTGGCTGACGAAGTCGAGCCCCTTTTCCTTCAGGCAGATCAGCGGCTTCATCGAATTGGCGACCGGTTCGGCGTGATAAAGTTCAAGCATGGCCTTGCTTCCTGCGGATGCGCTCAGTGCATCTTGTTCTTGGCGATGACGTCTTTGGCGCTTGCCACGATTTCGCGGCGACGCTCTTCGACGGCAAGCCTTCTCGGATCAACGGGATCGTGCGGCAGCGCCGAAAGCACATCGTCGAAAATCTCGCGCAGCTCGGCGCGGAATTCCGGATGCGGGAAGATGTAGAGATCGTTGCTGCGGATGGCCGCAAGCACCCGTTCGCCCACGGTGACCGGATCCATCCCGGCCTTGTGCAGCTCCGGCAGCTTCGCCATGAACTCCTGGTCGATCGGCCCGATGTGCTGTGCGAACTTCTCCGGCCGCACAGCCTCGCTTTCGTGAATGTTGGTGTTGACGAGCCCGGGACACAGGACCGACACGCCGATATTGTAGGGTGCCAGATTCCAGCGCAGGCATTCGCTCAAGCCGCGCACGCCGAACTTCGAGACGGTGTAGATGCCGGCGCCGGGTCCGGTGATGAACGCCGCCATCGAGGCCGTGTTGACGATGTGGCCTCCGCCCTGCGCCTTCAGGCGCGGCACGAAGGTCTGCACGCCATTGATCACGCCGCCGAGATTGACGCCCAGGATCCAGTCCCAGTCGTCATAGGTGCATTCGTCCATCGGCGCGAACATGTTGATGCCGGCATTGTTGCAGACGATCTGCACCTTGCCGAACACGCGTTCGGCCTCATCGGCGGCGCTGGCAAAGGCCGCGCGATCGGTCACGTCGAGCCGGATCGGATGGACGCGGAAATTCGTCTCGGAGAAAAAGGCCATCGCATCGTCGAGATGGTCCTGCCGGATATCGGCAATCACCACCTGCATGCCCGCTTTCGCGAACACTTTCGCCATGCCGAGGCCGACGCCACTTGCGCCGCCGGTGATGAAGGCCGTCTTTCCTTCGGTGTGCTCCATCGGTGTGCTCATCCCCAGGCCCTCGAGCGCGCGATGGCGCGTCCGTAGGGCTTCAGCCCCAGGAAAATGCAGAGCGCGGAAAGCGGGCACAGCACGGCGATCACCACGGCAAATCCGCGGCCGAGCATCGCCGGATCGTGGAACACGAGCCTGGTGACCCACGGCACGGCGGAAGGCCCAATACCGAAGCCGATGATGTTGAAGATGAAGAGGAACAGCGCCGTGATCTGGCTGCGCATCTCGTTCGGTGTGACGACCTGCAGCGCGGCATTGAACGGCCCGGGCACCCACATGGCGACGAACTGGATGTAAGCGAACGCGCCCAGCGCAAAATAGACGTTCGGCGCCAGCGTGAAGCCGAGCAAGCCGAAGATGTTCAGGAAGAAGGCGAGGAGCACGACGCGCAGGTTCGCGTCGTCATGGCCCCTGCGCTGGAAGTGGCCCGCGAGCCAGCCACCGAAGATCGCGCCGAACGGCGCCACGATCATGGTGATGACACCGGCCGTGGTGGCGAACTGCGCGGTCGACCAGCCGAAGCTGCGGCGGATGTATTCCGGTCCCCAGATGATGAGCCCGATGGCGGGGATGATGTTGAAGGCAAGGGCTGCGAACATCGGCCAGTAGGTTTCGATGTTGTCCAAGTAAAATCTCACCACCTCGCGCACCGGCACGCCGACATGCACGCCATCCTTGGCGATGCGGCCACGCCGCTCCGGTTCCTTCAGCGTGAACATCAGGATGGCGACGAGCAGGCCCGGCAGGCCGACCGCGATGAACACGAGCTGCCAGGTGTGCAAGGTACCGAGCACGGGAAGCGTCAGGCTCGGCGTGCCCTGCAACAGATAGATCACCGTGCCGCCCAGAATGTTCGCCAATCCATTGCCGAAGATGAAGCCGAAGTTCAGCACGGCGATGGCGAGCGGCAGCTTGTCGCGCGGAAACAGGTCGGAAATCATCGAGAACACCGGCGGGCCGTTACACGCCTCGCCGGCGCCCACGCCCATGCGGGCGATGAAGAGTTGCCAGAAGGTCGACGCCAGTCCGCAGAACGCGGTCGCCAGGCTCCACACGGTAATGCCGATGCCGACGATGGTGCGCCGCACGCCGACATCGGCGAAGCGCGCGATCGGCAATCCGATGGCGGCATAGAACGCGATATAGGCGACGCCGGTGACGAGTCCGATCTGCGAATCGGAGAGATGCAGATCGACTTCCAGCGGATGCACGAGAAGCCCTACGATGCCGCGATCGAGGAAGTTCATCATCAGGGCGAGTGCGAACACGAAGATCGCGTACCAGGCGCGCACCGGGCTCGGCCAAGGCTCCGTCGATGGCGACACGCTCGCCGCCTCGATCTCCGGAATGATGTCGATGGCCATCGGCCCTCCCAGCCCGCGCGGCGTTCGTTTGCGCCCGCTTTGTTGTTCTCAAGCTTCCCTAGCCGTTTGCGGCTCTACTCCACCGCCCGCGAACCGGAAAATGCTGGCCCGGGAAGGATTTGGCTGGCCATCGCGCGGATCGCGCCGCGCACGATATCCGGCTCTTCCATGGGCAGGAAGTGCGACGTGCCGGGGATCTCTTTCGCCGTCGCGTTTGGGGTACGGCGAAGGAAATTCGCGAGCACGTTCGGATCGGTGGCCGATTCCTCTGTGCCGGTCAGAATGGCGACCGGCACCTTGACGCGCGATGCTTCCGCGGCGAGCCGGAAGCGATACGTCGCGTAGAATTCCGCTTCCCAGGCCGGATCGCACGCGAGGCGAAATCCGTCGCCATCCGGGATCGTCCCGCCTTCCACGTAATCGGTAACAACCTGATCCGGCCAGCGCTTGAAGATGCCGCGCCCGCGGAATCCGGACGCGGCCTGATCCCGCGACGTGAACCGCGCGCGGCGTTTCAGGGTCATGCCGACGCGGGGCAGATAACGCTCCGCGAGTCCCAGCTTGCGCAAAACCATGGCCGAAACCGCATAGCGCGCCGGCTGCATCACCGGTTCGGCGAGCACGAGACCCTGCGCAAGATCCGGCTGCTTTGCCGTGGCAAGCAGACTGACGGTCGCGCCAAGGGAATGTCCGGCGAGGATGGCAGGCTTCTCTCCAAGCCTCTCGACGAAGCGGATCAGATCGTCGCGATAGAGCGCCCAGCGCGGACGCGGGCGTCGTGTGGACAGCGCCGTCAGACCATGGGCGCGCTGATCCGGCGCGATGATGCGGAACTCACCGGCGAGCGGGGACAGCAGCGTCCGATAGGTCAGCGCATTGAACCCGTTGGCGTGCAGAAACATGAGCAGCGGCGCGTCCGGCGCCCCGTTCCATTCGAGGTACGAGACGTTGCCCTCGGGAAGGGTCAGGGCTTTGCGTTGCGGTTCGCTCATCAAACCACCGTTAGTGGACACGCGGGTCTCTGCAAAGGCCGTTCCCGAAAAGTCGCGTGCGCCTTCCTTTTCGCTGCCGATGCGGCAAGCGTTGCGGCGCTAGAGTGAGGGCGCACTCGAACACGCGAGGAGTCCATGGCCATGCGCCGCGTCGCGACGGAAGAAGCCTTCTCTATTCCCGAACATCTCGCCGCCATGCTCACGCTGTCGAAGAGCACGTGGGACAGCCTCGATTTGCGCCTGCCCAAACGGAGCGCGGTGCCCGGCAGTCCGCTCTACACCCGCCTGACAGACTTCGAAGGCGAGCGGCTCCAGGTCATGGATGCCGACGGCGTTTCGATGCACCTGCTGTCGCTCACCTCGCCTGGCGTGCAGATGTTCGACGCCGATCTTGCCTGCGAGATC
>DATIYG010000098.1:0-10034 GCA_035517755.1 Rhizomicrobium sp.
TGCGATCTTTGCCAAAGGTCCGAACGGCGCGCCTTCGACGGTCGCCACCTCGAACGCCACACGCTCCAGGCCGTTGGCACCCGCTTCGGTTTCTGGCACCGGCTCCAGTGCAACCCGGAACTTCGCGTGGCCAAGCTTGAGCGGCGCGAGTTCGCCAGCGACCGCATCGTCCAGTTCCCGCGCCGCGGTCTTTCGCCGGGCCGAAAGGGCCCTGGCGGACTCCAGGTAGGCCGCGCTAGCCTTTGCGACGTCCGCCTCTGCCGCTGCCAGGCTGGCATCGCCGGACGAAATGGAATCCAGCTTCGCCTGCGCTTCGGACAAAACGCGAGCCAGGTCATCAACGGTCACACCATGCTTGCGCGCCGCGGCCCGCAGGGCGAACAGCCGCTCTTCCTTCTTCTCCAGTTCGCCGGGATCGGCCTCGAGACGCGACAGGAAGCCCTCGAGCTCGCGCCGCGCTTCTTCCGCGGACGCAAAAGCCTGTTCCAGCACCCGCTCGGCGCTAGCAACCGCTTCGCGCGCTTCGGGCTTCATGCGCGACAGCCGCTTCATCGCGCCCGCCAGTGAGGGCTCGGCGCCGCGCTCGCCGGACAGCAATTCGACGGCGGCAGACACCTCTTCCGCAATGCGGCCGGCGTTCATCAGAAGCGCGCGCTCGGCCGCGAGCTTCTCTTCCTCGCCCGGTTCGGGAGAGAGCGACCCGAGTTCCTCAACCGTGTGCCGCAGATATTCGACATCAGCCGCGGCGGTCTCGATCTGCTGTTTGATCTCGGCGGCTCGCTCGCGCGCTGACTGTAGCTCTTCAAACCGTGCGCCAACGGTTTCGACCAACGCGCCATGATCACCGAACGCGTCCAGCAAACGCCGGTGCGTCGCCGGATCGAACAGCCCCCGATCGTCCGATTGACCGTGAATTTCGACCAGCACCGCACCCAGGTCGCGCAGCAGTCCCACACCGACCGACTCGTCGTTCACGAAGGCACGCGTGCGGCCATCCGCGGTGATCGCCCGGCGCAGGATCAGGTCATCCTCCGACGGGATGCCATTCTCGGCCAGCGAGGCACGGACGCCGTGATCCGCCGGCAGGTCGAAGATCGCCACCGCCGATCCCTGCTGCGCGCCCGGCCGCACACTCGAGCGGGCGCCGGCACGGGCGCCAGCGGCCAGGCCAAGAGCATCGAGCAGAATGGATTTTCCGGCGCCGGTCTCGCCGGTGAGCACGTTCAGGCCGGCCGCGAATTCAAGCTCGACATCCTCGATCAGGACAAGATCGCGAACCTTGAGCGTCGCGAGCATCCGGACCTCAGCCAGGCGCCTGGAACATGCGGCTCAGCCATGAATCCGGGTTGGCCTGCGGCTTCATGTTGTGCTCGGCCAGGAGCGTGTAGGCGTCCTCGTACCACCGGCTGCCCGGATAATTGGCGCCGAGCACCGCGGCGGCCGTCTTCGCCTCGTCATACACGCCGAGTGCATAGTAGGCCTCGGTCAGGCGCTCCAGCGCTTCGGTGATCTGTGGTGTGCGCTGATAGCGCTGCACGACCGTCTTGAACCGGTTGATGGCGCCGATGTAGTCGCCGCGGCGCAGATAATAGCGCCCGACTTCCATCTCCTTGCCGGCCAAATGGTCGAAGGTAAGGTCGATCTTGAGACTGGCGTCGCGCGCGTATTCCGTATCCGGAAAACGCTGCACCACATCCTGCAGCGCCGTCAGTGCCTGCTCCGTGTTGGTCTGATCGCGGCCCACATCCGTGATCTGCTCATAGAGCGACATGGCCTTCAGGTAGAAAGCGTAGGCGACTTCCTTGCTGCCGGGATGAAGCGCAATGTACTGGTCCGCCGCGTTGATCGCGTCGGTGTATTTGTTGGCCTGATAGTAACAGAAGGCGCTCATCAGCATCGCGCGGCGCGCCCAGATCGAATAGGGGTGCTGCCGCTCGACTTCGTCGAACTGTTTCGCAGCCTCCTGCCACGAGCGTGCCTCGATCTTCTTCCAGGCCTCGGCATAGATCTGCTCGACCGGGCGCTCAACGTACTTGGCGTCTTCATCGTCGTCGGAGCGATCGAAGGTGGAGCATGCGAACAGCCCGCATGTTCCCGCCAATGTCAGCACCAGCGACAAAGCGCGAACACCACGACGGGACGGACACAAGGAAGCACTCTTGGACAAACGCAGGAACATCGAACCATCCGGAATCTTGCCGGGCCGCCAGCCGCGCCCGAGACCAAGGTTATGCCATTGCCAGCCTGCCCCGGTCCAGAGCGGCATCCTGTCTAAGGCCCGTCAGGATAAGGCGATTCTCCGGTAGTTGGCCGGGTCCGCGAACAGGGCGCGGAGCAGTTGATTGTTGAGGGCGTGGCCGGACCTTCTCCCCTCGAACCGGCCGAGGATCGGCGCGCCCGCCAGCGCCAGGTCGCCGATCGCATCCAGGATCTTGTGGCGCACGAACTCATCCGGGAACCGCATGAGCTGAGCGTTGACGACCTTGTCGCCCTCGACCGCCAAGGTGTTTTCGAGCGAGGCGCCGCGCCCGAGACCAGCTTTGTTCAGCGCGTCCAACTCGTGAACGAAGCCGAAGGTGCGGGCTGGCGCGATGTCGCGGCGAAACCCCTCCGGCGAAAACCGCCAATGGAAATGCTGTTTACCAATGGCGGCCGACGCGAAGGCAATCTCAAAGTCGAACTCGCGCCCGGCAGCGGGCAGCAATCGTGCCGAAGCCTCGCCGTGCCGGACCTCGACCGGTTGCAGCACCTCGATCGCTTCGCGTACGTGCTCCTGTTCCGCGACACCGGCCTCATCGATGAGACGCAGGTAGCCGAGCGCGTCGCCATCGAGGATGGGCGGCTCCGGTCCGTCGAGAACGATTTCCAGGTCGTCGATCTCGGCGCCCGCTATCGCGCACATCAAATGCTCGATCACGCCGACACTTGCGGTGCCCTGCGCAATGACGGTGCCGAGCCGGGTTTCGGTTACATGGTCGTAACCGGCGGCGATCCGAGAACCACCCAGATCGGAGCGGCTGAACACGATTCCAGTGCCGGACGCCGCCGGCCAAAGTGTCATGTGCACGATCGTGCCGGCGTGAAGGGCAACGCCTCTCGTCGTGACGTCCCTGGCAATCGTTCGCCTGCTCATCCGGCCTCTATACAGGCGGTCAACGCAGGAACCTAGTTCGCCGCGGGTGCAAAGGCCGACGCCTTTGTGCCTTCCAGCGACGGAATGTACTGGGGTGCTCGGCGGGCATGGGTCGCCTGCTCGAAGGCGGAACCGAGTGCCAACAGCTTGCCAGCCGCAATGTCGCGCTGAAGAGTCGCGAAGTCCTTTTCCACGACGTCATAGGAGGCCGCAGACGCAGCGCTGCTCGCGACCAGCAACGCAAAGATCGAAACGATGAGACGCATATCCCCACCCCCGGATGCACCGCGGGAACACTAGGCCCGCGGCGCATCGGGGTGAAGATGGATCAGTTCTGCTGGCGGCGCAGGAAGGCCGGAATTTCGAACTGGTCTTCCTTCTTGTGATCCGGGAACAAATCGTCCGGGCGCAGCTGAGTCTCGACGGTGGCGTGCTGTTCGGGCTGGGCGGACCGCGCCATCACCTGCGAACTGGCCCGTGCCTGAGGCGTGTGACGCATCGGCGTCGGCTCGGTCCGTGTGTCGAGTTTACGCTCCGACCAGGCGCGGAAGATGCCGCGGCGTTTCGGCTCGGCAGGCGCCTCGGCAATCGGCTCACGCATCGCCGCCGGCCGCGCGACGATCGACGGCATCGGCGGGATGTCATCCTCGATTTCCGGCGCCTCGTCGGTGCCGAGGATGAGGGTCTCGACGGGAGAGAGAGGCTCGCGCGGCAAGGACTGCTCGACCTTCATTTCCTCCGCGAGAGTCGCAACTTGCGCGCGCACGGGATTGGGCATCGCTTGCAGCCCGACGGCGCGCAACGCCGGCGCCGCCGGTGCCAATACGGGCTTCTGCCGCGGCCGCAGCTGCTCGACATTCGGGTGCATCTTCATCATGGATTCCGCTTCCATGCCGGTCGCGACAACCGACACGCGCAGGCGCCCTTCCATATTCTCGAGCAGGGTTCCGCCAAAGATGATGCTGGCATCCGGATCGACTTCGGCGCGAATGCGGTTCGCTGCCTGATCGACTTCGAACAGAGTCATGTCCGGCCCGCCGGTGATGTTGATGAGCACGCCACGCGCGCCCTTCATGGACACTTCATCCAGCAGCGGATTGGAGATGGCGGCTTCTGCGGCCTTCAGCGCGCGATCCTCGCCTTCAGCTTCGCCGGTGCCCATCATGGCTTTGCCCATCTCGCTCATCACCGTCTTGATGTCGGCGAAGTCGAGATTGATGAGGCCCGGCATCACGATCAGGTCGGTGACGCCGCGGACGCCCGAATGCAGCACGTCATCGGCCATGGTGAAGGCCTGCGCGAAGGTCGTGCGGTCGTTGGCGACACGGAACAGGTTCTGGTTCGGAATGATGATGAGTGTGTCAACGAAGGCCTGCAGCTCCTCGATGCCGCGCTCGGCGATGCGCATGCGCTTGTCGCCCTCGAAGGCGAACGGCTTCGTTACGACGCCGACGGTAAGGATGCCCTGCTCCCGCACTGCGCGCGCGATCACCGGGGCTGCGCCCGTGCCGGTGCCGCCGCCCATGCCTGCGGTGATGAACACCATGTGCGACCCGGAGAGCTGATCCAGGATCTCATCGAGCGATTCTTCCGCGCCCGCGCGGCCGACTTCCGGCTTCGCGCCAGCGCCAAGGCCTTCGGTGAGACGCGCACCGATCTGGATACGCCGCTCCGCCCGCGATTGTTGCAGCGCCTGCGCATCCGTGTTGGCGACGACGAACTCGACACCCTCGAGCCGCGACGCAATCATGTTGTTGACGGCGTTGCCACCCGCCCCGCCGACGCCGAGGACCGTGATGCGCGGCCGCATTTCCGTGTTGTCGGGCACCCTCAAGTTCATCTTACTCTCCGTTTCGTCATGCCGTCCCCTCGACCTGAAGCATCCCACCACGGCGCCCTGTTTTTCTTGTGCGCACGCGAATCACCCAAAGATACCCCCGATGATTCGCCGAATGAATCCCGGACGATCATTGTCCGGCTCGGCGGCGATATCGGGATTAAGACTTTCCGGCGGCATCGACGCACCGGCGATCAGCAAACCCAGCACGGTCGCGTAATCCGGGCCGGCACCGACGGCCGCCAGGCCCGGGAAGGTCTGCGGACGGGCCAGCCGGACCTGCTTGTTCAGAACCCGCTGGGCCAGTTCGCGCGAACCGGCCAGCTGGCTGGCTCCGCCCGTCAGCACGGCCCGGCGGCCGGCCGCGACATCGAAGCCGCTGGCGCGCAGCCGCGCCTGGACTTCGAGCAGGATCTCTTCCAGCCGCGGCTGGATGATGCGGGTGAGCATGGAGCGCGGCACGCGAAAGGCCGACTCGTCGCCGTCCTCGCCCATCTGGGGTACGGCCACGATGTCCGTGCTGGTGTCGATATCACCCAGCGCGGCGCCATAGAGCGACTTGAGCCGCTCGGCGGCAGAGAGTGGAGCCGCCAGCATGCGCGCGAGATCGGCAGTCACGTTCGAGCCACCCATCGGCACCACGTCCGCGTGCACCAGCTCGCCTTCCATGAAGACAGCGACGGATGTCGTGCCGCCGCCCATGTCGATGAGGGTCGCGCCGAGCTGCTTCTCATCCGTCGTCAGGGTCGCGATGCCGCTGGCGTGCGATGACACCATCGTGCCGGCGATTGTGAGATGACAGCGCTGCACGGCCAGCCGCAGGTTTTGTAGAGGCGACGGTTTCACCGCCACGGCATGCATGGCGACACCGATGCGCTGGCAAAACATGCCGCGGGGGTCGTGTACGCCACGTGCCTCGTCCACGACGTATGAAATCGGTGCGGATTGAATGACCTCGTGCTCGTCGATCTGGCAATTGACCCGGGCCTCGCGCAGCAGCTCCTGGATATGCCGGTCGGATACCAGAACGCCGTTCAGCGGCATCGTCACCCGCGCGGTGATGCTGCGCGGCGAACCGCAATTCACCGACAGAAGGACATTCTGGATGCGCGCATCCGCTCGGCTTTCGGCCACTTCAACCGCATCGCGAATGGACTCTTCTGCATCATGGACATTGACGACGGTGCCCGCCTTGATGCCTTGCGCCTCGCGCAGGCCGGCACCGAGGATGCGCATCGTTCCGTCTTCGACGCGACCGATGAGACAGGCGATCTTCGACGAGCCGACGTCCAGCGCGGCAATCAAGCCACTGCGAAAGACGGTCGGCTGTGCGCCTGCCGCGTGCAATTTGATCATCTCGCCCATCAGGCTGCGTCCCCCTTCGAAGTCTTGTGCTGCGGTGCGGTCACCGGACGCTTGACCACGAATGTATAGTGGCCGTGTGTCCTGAGATCGATTTCCTGGATGTCGAACTCGAGCACGCCCTTCTCGGCAATCAGTTGATCGAGAACGGCAAGTTGCTTGTCCCATCCGTCTTCCGGCAGCTTGACGGTCACGCCATTATCCAGAATGAGGTTCCAGCGCCGCCCATTCACGCGCTCCATTCCCTTCACGCGGGCAGCCACCGCGCGATGCGTGGCGATCGCTTCCACCAGATCAGATGCGCCTTCCGGCTGCTCGCCGACAAACAAGGGCAGATGTGGGAACTGTGAACGGTCGGCGCGAACGATGGGATCGCCATCGCGGTCCACCACGAAAACATTCGAGCCGTTGTTCCAGATGCCGAACGGTATGCGCTCGGTAAGCCGTACGACAATGGAATCCGGGTACCGCCGCGTGACTTCGGCATCGGCGACCCAGGGGAGTTTGCGCAGCTCGTCGCGCGCGGTCTGCACATCCACTGCGAATATCGATTTGTCGTCCGCATCGAGGCCAATGGCCTGGCGGATGGCGCCGGCCGGTACGTGGTGATCGTTCTCGATTTGCAGCGCCACCGGACCGAACCCAGCGTTCGCGGCAACTGCGCTGCCGGCCCGGTCGATGGCGAGCGCGGCGCGATGGACATAGCCGCCCACAAACAATGCCGCGATGCCCGTTGCAGCAAGCAACCCTGCCGTCAAAATCGTAATCGGTTTGCGAACCGCGAGCTGCCGTTTCGTCCAGCGGAAGAACCGTGACAGTGGATCGGTGCGGAATTTCGAACGGCGCCCGAATACCCCACGATCCTCGCCCTTTCGCGGCGCACTGCGGCGCGCAGGCTTGGCGCGCCCGCCGCTGCGGTTGGATTTTCGGGAGGCGGCTACCGATCGCATGACGCATCCTCCACGATCCAGCGGCACAGCTTCGCGTAGCTCATGCCAACATAGGCCGCCTGCTCGGGCACGAGCGATGTCGGCGTCATGCCGGGCTGGGTATTGGTCTCCAGCGCGATGAGGCGAGGCTTTGAACCGGTATCGTCGTAGCGGAAGTCCGTACGCGTCACGCCGCGGCATCCGAGCGCCTGATGCGCAACAACTGCGAGCCGCTTGGCTTCTGACGTCATCGCATCCGGAATCTTGGCCGGCAGCACATGCACCGAGCCGCCGGAAGCATACTTCGCTTCGTAGTCATAGAATTCGAGATTGGTGGTGATTTCAGTGACGCCAAGCGCTCGATCGCCCATCACGGCCACCGTCAGCTCGCGACCCGGCACGTACTCCTCGATCATCATCGCATCACTGAGATGCCACTCGGGACGCGTCAGTTCCGATGGCGGACGGTTGTCGCCCTTGCGGATGATGTAGACGCCGACAGACGAGCCTTCATTCACCGGCTTGATGACATAAGGCGGCTCCATCAGGTGGTGACTGCCCGCTTCGCGTCGATCCGCCACGATCGACTTCACAACCGGAATGCCGGCAGCGCGGTAGACTTCCTTCGTGCGCTCCTTGTGCATGGCGAGTGCCGACGACAGCACACCCGAGTGTGTGTAGGGGATGCGCAGCCATTCCAGCAGGCCCTGGATGCAGCCATCCTCGCCAAAACGGCCATGCAGCGCGTTGAACGCGCAATCGACTTTTGCTTCGAGAAGCTGGCTGGCAGCATTCTCGCCCGGATCGAGTTCGACCACGTCGAAGCCTTCTTCGCGCAGCGCATTGGCGCAACCTTTGCCGGACGAGAGACTCACCTCGCGCTCGGCGGAACGGCCGCCCATCAGCACGGCGACACGCTTGAACGCCGTCATGGCACACCCACGCGCTTGATCTCCCATTCGAGATCGATTCCGGACTTGGCCTTCACACGCGCCCGCACGTCTTCGCCGAGCGCCTCGATATCGAACGCGGTGGCGTCGCCGGTATTGATCAGGAAGTTGCAATGCATGGGCGAGACCTGTGCTGCGCCGTGGACCAGCCCGCGACAGCCTGCTTCATCGATCAGCTGCCAGGCCTTGTGCCCGGACGGGTTCTTGAAGGTGGAACCCCCGGTGCGCGTCTTCACCGGCTGGGTGGACTCGCGCTGCTGGACAAGCTTTTCCATGCGCTCGCGGATCGCGGCCGGCTCGTCTTTTGCGCCCTCAAACACCGCTTCAACGAAGATGAAATCCTCCGGCACGCGCGCCTTGCGGTAGACGAAGTTCATATCGCTTGCGGTCAATGTGTGCTTGTTGCCCTCGCCGTCGAGAGCAAGCGCTTCGACGAAGATGTCCTTGATCTCGCGGCCGTAACAACCGGCGTTCATCCTGAGCGCGCCGCCGATGGTCCCCGGAATGCCGCGCAGGAATTCCAGACCGCCGACGCCCGCATCGGCTGCGGCACGGGCCACGGCGGCATCCAGTGCAGCGGCACGGGCGCGCACTCGCGTGCCCTCGATGGACACCTTGCCGAATGCTGCCGGCAACCGAACCACAACGCCCGGGATGCCGCCGTCGCGGACAAGGAGGTTCGAACCCACGCCGATCACGCTGACGGGTACATCGGTCGGCCTGGCAGCGAGAAACGTTGCGAGGTCATCCGCGTCGGCAGGCCGGAACAACGTTTCCGCCGGTCCGCCAGCACGAAACCACACGAGATCCTTGAGCGGCGCGTTGTCGGCGTACGTACCGCGCACGGGTGGAAGCGCATAACAGGGACGGGAATGCATCACGCCTTGCCCTCCCGCGCCTTCATGACAGCCTCAAGCCCGCCGGCCCAGTTGGTGATGGAGCCCGCGCCGAGAAACACAATCGCGCCGCCCGGCTTCGCGTGCTCCGCGACGAGCGATGGAAGATCCTCCGGTCGATCAATTGTCAGCACGTTGCGATGACCGTGCGAGCGCGCCGCATCGGCGAACGTGACGTGCGTGATGCCTTCGATCGGCTGCTCGCCGGCCGGATAGACGGGCGCGATGATTGCGACATCGGCATCGTTCAGGCAGGTGCAGAACTGCTCGAACGTATCGCGCAGGCGTGTGTAGCGGTGCGGCTGCACGATGGCGACGATGGGACCGGCGTAAGCCTGGCGTGCCGCCTTCAAGGCGGCGGCAATTTTGAACGGGTTGTGGCCGTAATCGTCGATGATGGCCGCGCCGTTCCATTCGCCGACGCGACTGAAGCGCCGCTTGACGCCTTCGAACGCGCTAAACGCCGTGCGGATGCGGCTGTCGCTCACCCCGAGCTCGCGCGCCACGGTGATGGCCGCCAGTGAATTCAGGACGTTGTGCTCGCCCGGCATCGGAAGCATGACGTTCTCGATGCGTGTCTCTTCGTTCTTGCGGCGATCCGTGATAACCACGTCGTAGCGCGAACCACCTTCAAGAAAGTTCACATTCACCGCGCGCACATCCGCTTGCGGGCTGAAGCCGTACGTGACGAGGCGGCGGTCTGTGATGCGGCCCACCATCGCCTGCACTTCGGGATGGTCGAGGCATAGCACCGCGAACCCATAGAACGGCACGTTCTCGATGAAACGCTGGAACGCGTCCCGCATCTTGTCGAACGTGCCGTAGAAATCGAGATGATCGGGATCGGCATTTGTGAGCACGGCAATGGTCGCCGGAAGGCGCAGGAATGTGCCGTCGCTCTCATCCGCTTCCACCACGACCCAGTCA
>DATIYG010000099.1:0-10092 GCA_035517755.1 Rhizomicrobium sp.
CGGCTTCGCCAGGGCGGATTTCAGCCGGGCAATCCGGTCATCGAAAAGGTCGCCGATTTCGCCCATCAGCTGATCGGTTTTCCCCGTCATCTTTCACAGCATGTCGGCGGCTTCGTGCTGACCCGCGATCGTCTCGACACCATCGTCCCCATCGGTCCCGCAGCCATGGAGGATCGCTATTTCATCGAATGGGACAAGGACGACATCGACGCGCTCGGCATCATGAAGGTGGATGTGCTGGCGCTCGGCATGCTGACCTGCATCCGCAAGGCGTTCGAGCTCATCGCGCTCTACACCGGCAAACCGCTGACGCTGGCAACCATCCCGCGGGAAGATCCCGCCGTCTACGACATGCTGTGCAAGGGCGATGCGATCGGCGTGTTCCAGGTGGAAAGCCGGGCGCAGATCAACATGCTGCCGCGATTGCGCCCGCGCGTCTTCTACGATCTCGTGGTGGAAGTGGCGATCGTCCGGCCCGGCCCCATCCAGGGTGACATGGTTCATCCCTATCTGAAGAACCGCAAAAATCCACAATCCATCGTTTTTCCGAAACCGACGCCGGAGCATGGCCCGGCGAACGAGCTAGAAGGCGTTCTCGGAAAGACGTGCGGGGTTCCGCTTTTTCAGGAACAGGCGATGAAGCTCGCCATGGTCGCAGCCCGCTTCACGCCGGAGGAAGCCAATCAATTGCGCCGCGCCATGGCGACGTTCCGCAATGTCGGCACTATCGGCCGCTTCGAGAGCAAGCTGGTGGAAGGCATGGTAAGGCGAGGATATGCCCGTGACTTCGCGCAGAGCTGCTTCAACCAGATCAAGGGCTTCGGGTCGTATGGTTTTCCGGAAAGCCATGCGGCGAGTTTCGCGCTTCTGGTCTACGCGTCGGCGTGGATCAAGAAGCATCATCCTGCCGCGTTCGCCTGCGCGCTGCTCAATGCGCAGCCGATGGGCTTCTACGCGCCGGCGGAGATCGTGCGCGATGCGCGCGAGCACGGCGTGGAGGTGCGCCATCCGGATGTGAATTTCAGCCAATGGGACAACACGCTGGAATTCACCGAGGACGGCACGCCCGTCTTGCGGCTGGGTTTGCGGCAAATCGAAGGATTCCGCGAGGATTGGTGGAAAGGGGGCATCGCGCTTTCCCGCGGCAACGGCTTTGCCGGTTTCGATTCCTTCATCCGCCGCTGCCGGCTGCCGAAACACGCGCTCGTGATCCTTGCCGAGGCCGACTGTTTCCGCTCGCTCGATTTGGACCGCCGCGAGAGCCTCTGGATGGTGCGCCGCCTGCCGGACGACGATGCCTTGCCGCTGTTCGCAAGCCAGTATGTCGAGGATTTGCCGGAAGAGATCACGGCGCCGCTGCCGCTCATGCCGCTCACCGAGCACACCATCGCCGATTTTCAGATGATGCGCCTGTCCCTGCGCGCCCATCTGATGCAGTTCCTGCGCGATGTGTTCCGTGCCGAAGGAAGCCTGAGTTGCGCCGAAATCGCCGCGGCGAAAGATGGAGCACCGGCAAGTTGCGCGGGCATCGTCATCACGCGGCAGATGCCCGGCGACGCGGGCGTGGTCTTCGTCACGCTCAGTGATGAAACCGGCGTCTGCAACGCCGTCATCTGGAACTCGATCTTCGAGCGGTACCGCAAGGAGGTGATCGGCAGCCGCCTCATGCTGATCAAGGGCCGGGTTCAGCGCAGCGAGGAGGGCGTGGTGCATCTTGTCGCGGAACGAATCTGCGATCGCACAGCGGAACTGGACCGGCTTTCCCAGGACGAAATCAACATTCAGGGCCGCGCGCTACAGGACATCGCCTATCCCCAGACCGATTCCCGCGCGCCGTCACATCGGCATCCACGCAACGTCCGCGTGCTGCCCAAATCCAGGGACTTCCACTAGGCGCTGGGCGATGGCGGCAAAAGTTTTCGCGCTTCGTGCCACTGCCACGACAGGAGAATTGGGGCCGCGATGAGAAGATCGCGGGCGCGGCGGGCGAAGGAGAAAGCGAGCGCTGTCGCCGGGGACAATCCGAAGAGCCCGCACAACAGCACATAACCGCCTTCCTGCACACCGATCGAGGCAGGCACGAAGAACGACAGCATCCGCATTCCGCCCACGAGACTGTCGATCACCAGCGCGGGACCGAGGCCCACCTTCGCATGCATGAGATGGAAGATCAGCCACGTCTCGCCGGCGCCGAGCAACCAGCTTGCAAAATGCAGCGCCGCACTCGGCGCCAGGGCCCGGCGCCGTTCCGTCATTTGCTGCAGGATGTCCAGAAAGCGCTGGCGATGCTGGGCAAAGCCCTTCCATCGCGACAGCAACCGTTCCAGCAATCGGCCCGGTGCAGTGCTCGCGCTCGGATGCAGTAACAGGGCACTGGCCGCCAGGCATAATCCGATGGCGATCATGGCGATCACGCCCGCCTTGTTGGGGATCAGGCGTTCAAGCATCAGCAAACCGATCAGCAAATACGGAATCTTCGTTCCGAATTCGACCGTGAGGTCCACCAGGGTGGACACTCCGGCCGAAGCTGCATCTGCGCCTGCCAGCGCGAGCGATCGCGCACCGATCAGGTAGCCGCCGACCTGTGAAAACGGGAGCGCCTCGGCGGCGCTGTCGCGCACGGCACGCGCCCAGATGAAGCGGCCCAGGCTGACGCCGTTCAAGCGCGCGACGGACCACCAGGCGGCGCCGAGCAGGCCGATGATCGGGAGATGCGCGAGCGCGATGATCGCCAGACCCAGGAAGCCGAGATTGGAAAGGGCGCTCGCGACCGGACCAAGACCTGCGCGCACGATCAAAAAGAGCGTCAAGCCGGCACCGGCTGCGAACGCCAGGATGCCGACGAGCTTTACGCGGCGATTGCGCGCATCGGATCCGGGTTCTGCCACGCGGGCGACTCGCGATGAACGTCGAAGCAATTCATATAGCTTTCGAACCGGATGGAAAGGTCGGCAGGATCGAGACCGAACTCGGCAAGGTTGTAGTCGCGCCCGCCATGGTGGTGGCTCTGCGCCAGGAACGCGATCATTCGCAGCTGTGCCGGTTCCGACAACTCAAGACCGAGCTGTTCGTACAACTTCTCGATGACCAGCATCGGATTGCGCACGAGCTCTGAATAATGAATGTGCAGGATACGATCCTCGCGAGACGCGTGCGCCACCATGATGTTGGCGCTCTCCATGATCCGGCCGACGACCTGGCGGCCCAACTCTTCCTTGTCAACGTCCCGGGCGAAGGGGCGCCGGATCACTTCCGTCAGTTTTGCCGCCGAGGCGATCACCCGCAGCGGATCGCGGTGCACGAACACGAAGCGGCAATCCGGATAAACGTGCTCGATCGTGCTCAAGGCCTGGACGTGATCCGGGCACTTCAGGATCCATTGCTTGCCGTCCTGTTGCTGGTGCTGCAAATGCTGGAGAAAGCGCTTGTGGAAACGGTAAGCGTCGAGATGCCCGTGCTCGTCGATCCATTCCTGGTAGGACGGGATGCGGTGCGTGGTCTCGAATCGAAGGCTTTGGAAAACCTGCGCCGTGATTTCCGTACATTCCTGCGGCGAGTCCGCGTTGAGCGGATGCAGCGTTTCCATCTCCGGCGCGAGCCGCTGAAAAATCGCAAGTTGCCGCTCGACCTGCTCCTGGCGCTGGTCGCGCGCCTTGTTCCGCTCGGGATAGGGCGAGATTGTTTGCCAACAACGCGGCATCAGGATCGTCTGGTCCTGCGAAAGCAGGCTGTGCAGAAAACTCGTTCCGCTGCGGGGAAACCCGGTGATGAAGACCGGCCGGCTTATCGGCACGCCGGCGATTTCGGGGTATCGCTCCTCTTCGGCTTCGAAGCGCAGGAGATTATTAAGGCAGCGCAGCACATCCCACTTCGCGGCGAGGCGGCCAAACACATTCAGCCGCGCCTCCGAAGCATAGCAGTCGAGCAGCATGCGAAGGGACCGTTCGAACGATCTGTCGCGAAATGTCTGGCGGCCCGCGCGGCGTAGCGCGGTTTCCATCAAATTGTCTGCATCAAATCTCGTTTCGCGGAAACCGAACGTGCCGGCCACGCCATCCAGCACGCTCAACAAACTCTGCAGATTGCCCATGGACGATTCCCGGTCCGTCATCGCCTGCAGGCGCCAAGGGTGGCAGCCTGCCGGCCGCAGTTCGATTCGAACACACTACGCCTGAATAATGGCATTGGTTGCCGGTCGGGTAGAATTTTTGTGTCGATTATTGGCCTTTAGGGGTGGTCCGGTTGTGTTCTCCGGCCTCGCCTTTACGACTCGATCTGTAATCTTTATCTCCGCTCGGCCAAGCGCTTGGAATCTGCATGCTCGGACGGATCGTCGCCGCCATCGTCGCCTTTTGCTGCCGCAACGCCGGACTGGTCGCGCTGACCGGCATCGTTCTCGGCATTGCCGGCGGTTACTACGCCGCGACTCATTTCGCGATGAATACGAACAGTGAATCGCTCATTTCGGCACAAGTGCCATGGCGCGTCCGGCAGGCTGAGTTCGACCGCGAATTTCCCCAGCGCAACAATCTCATCCTGGTGGTGGTTCAAGGCGCATCGCCGCAGCGGGCGGACGACGCGGCCACCCGGCTGACAGCGTCGCTCGCCGCCAACAAGAAGCTTTTCTATACGGTGCGGCGCCTGGACGGCAGCGACTTCTTCAAGCGCGCTGGACTGCTGTTCCTCTCGACGCCCGAGTTGAAGAAGACACTCGATCAGTTGATCAAGGCGCAACCGTTGCTCGGCGCCCTGGCAGCGGATCCAAGCCTTCGCGGCGTGATGAGTAGCTTCTCGACGGCGCTGCAAGGCGTGGAGCACGGCGACACCAAACTCGAAGACCTGCGGAAGCCGATGTCCGCCTTGTCGGGCACGCTCGCCGCGGCGCTGCAAGGTCAAACGAAGTTCCTGTCCTGGAATTCGCTGGTCAGCGGCGAGAAATCGCGCACGGTGGAACTGATGCGCTTCATCGCGGTGCAGCCGAAGCTGAACTACGACAGCCTCACGCCGGCCTCGCATGCTGCGCGCGGAATCCGGCACACGGTCGCTGCCCTGCATCTGACGCCAGACAATGGCGTTCGCGTCCGGTTGACCGGTCCGATTCAGCTTCAGGACGAAGAATTCGCCACGCTGGCCGAGCGCGCCTTCCTCATTGTGGGGGCCATGTTTGCCGCGGTGCTTGTGATGCTGTGGTTCGCGGTGCAGTCGACGCGTATGATCGTCTGCATTCTCGCGACATTGTTCGCGGGATTGGCCCTCACTGCCGCGATCGGCCTCACCATCACCGGATCGTTCAACATCATTTCGGTGGCGTTCATCGTTTTGTTTGTCGGGATCGGTGTGGACTTCGGAATCCAGTTCTGTGTCCGCTACCGCGGCGAACGGCACGCGCTCGGTCATCTTGGTCCGGCCATTGTGCAAGCAGGCCGCGATATCGGGGCGCCCCTCGCGCTGGCGGCGGCTGCGACGGCGGCCGGTTTTTTCTCCTTCCTTCCCACCCAATATGTCGGCGTCGCCGAGCTCGGTCTGGTTGCGGGCATCGGCATGATCGTGGCGTTCATCCTCAACATCACGATGTTGCCGGCGCTGTTGAAGGTGTTCGGGCCTCGGGCGGAAGTCGAGGAAGTCGGTTTCACTCTGCTGAAGCCGCTGGACTACGCGCTCGAACGCGGCCGCAAGAGCCTGCTCTGGATAATCCTGACGATCGGCGTGGTGTCGCTGGTGACCGTTCCTTTTGTCCGGTTCGACTTCAATCCGTTGCACCTGCGCAGTGAGAGGACGGAATCGGTGTCGACACTGCTCGAACTGATGAAGGACAAGGATACCTCTCCCAATACGATCGACATCCTCACCCACTCGCGCGCCGAAGCTCGCGCGCTTGCGGACAAATTGTCGAAGCTGCCAGAAGTAGGACGCGCCATGACGCTCGACAGCTTCATTCCGGACAATCAGGGCGAGAAACTGGCACTGATCGCTGATGCGCGGAGTCTTCTTGAGCCGACGCTCGATCCATTCATGGTGGCACCGCCGCCAAGCGATGCCGAGATTCGCACGAGTCTTTCGTCAACGGCCGGGAAGCTCAGACAGGCAGCCGGAACGACCAAGTCGCCGGCCGCGGCCGCAGCGCGCAAGCTTGCAGACACCTTGTCGAAGCTGTCCGCCGCTCCAAAATCGGCGCGGGATCGCGCGACACTCGCCATGGTCCCCGACATCAAGGTCTTGCTCGACCAGACACGGACGGCCCTGACGGCGGGACCAGTCACCGAGCGATCGCTGCCGCCCGATATGGTCCGGGACTGGGTCACGCCCGACGGCACTGTACGCGTCGAGGTCGCGCCCAAGGCGACCGAAACCGACAATGAATCCCTAGAGCGGTTCAGTGCAGCGGTCCGCAAGGTGGCGCCGGACGCTACGGGCACGCCAATCAGCATCCAGGAATCGGCGCGCACCATCGTGTGGGCGTTTGCGGAGGCAGGCCTGTGGTCCCTGCTCGCGATCACGATCCTTCTTGCATTCGCCTTGCAGCGCTGGCGTGACGTGATTCTCTCGCTGGCTGCCCTGTTGCTGACGGGGCTCGCGACCCTGGCGACCTGCGTGCTGATCGGTCTGCAGTTGAACTACGCCAACATCATCGCGCTGCCGCTCCTGCTCGGGATCGGGGTCGCATTCAACATCTATTTTGTATGGGCGTGGCGTGCGGGCGTGCAGCACTTTCTTGAAACGACCCTGGCGCGCGCCGTGCTCTTCAGTGCGCTGACGACCGGATCGTCATTCGGCTCGTTGTGGCTGTCTTCGCATCCAGGCACCGCCAGCATGGGCGAGCTTCTGATGATCTCGCTCGGCTGGACCTTGCTTACGGCGCTTGTGTTCCTGCCCGCGATGCTTGGACCGACGCGCGAGGAGCCGACTTAGCCTTCCTTCAGCAGATTGTCGGCAAGCGTGTTGAGCTTGGCGGTCAGCGCCGGCGCGCCACCGCTCGAGATGGTCGCCGCAAAGTCCGAGCGCTTGGTGGCAAGCTCGCTCACGTAACCGTTGAGGAAAATGTCGACGATCTTCCAGCTGCCGCCGCTCTGGCGCATGCGATAATTGAACGGTGTCGAGGATGAGCCAGACACCATCTTGCTGCTGACGACCTTGTCCTCGCCGCGAGTCTGCACGTTGGGATCGACAACGAATTGCTGGTTGTCGTAGCTGTCGAAATTCTTCGCGTAGTCGGCGATCGTCATGCGACCGAAGGCACGGATCAACGCCTGCTGGTCGGCTTGGGAGAGTGTGCTCCAGCTCGGTCCAACCGCGAATTTCGTCATCGTGGGAAGATCGAAAGTCTGCTCGATCGCTGGCTCAAGCTTTCGATATCGTCCCTGAGTCCCGAGACTCTTGCCGCCTTTCATGCCTGCGAGCAGGGCATCGTAAAAGCGGGAAACCTGTTGCGCCGCGGGATCGCTGGCGGTCGATTCGGAAACGGCGGGGGACAACCCCAGCATGACCAGCACGACTGCGATAAGGACTTGTCTCATGACGACTCCGTTACAATCTTGGTGAATTGAGGCCGGTGCCCATGGCCGCGCATTGCGCGGGCCAATCTCGGCAGCAATGAGGCGGTACGCTGCCATTGCCCCCAGGCTTGGGAACGGGATAGAAGCAGCCATTCGGCAAAGAGGTTCGTGAAACACGCCATGGGCGGCCCGTCAGTCCCCTTCTTCCCCTTTCGTTCCATTGGCGCGCGGACGCACGCGGGGTGGGAACGCGACTGCGGCCAATTCGTTGCCGAACCGTGCCGGCGGGTGATTGGAGACGGGTTATGCGGGTGATTCTCGCCCAGCCGCGTGGATTCTGTGCCGGCGTGGTACGCGCCATCGAGATCGTCGAGAAGGCGATCGAGAAATATGGCGAGCCTGTCTATGTCCGCCATGAGATCGTGCACAACAAGCATGTCGTCGATGGACTCAAGGCCAAGGGCGCGCATTTCGTGGAGGAGCTGTCCGAAGTGCCTGACGGCGCCGTGACCGTGTTTAGCGCGCACGGCGTTCCCCAGACGGTTGTAAACGACGCGGCCAACCGGAAGCTACCCGTTCTCGACGCAACTTGTCCCCTGGTGACGAAAGTGCACCTTCAGGCGAAACGTTACGTTAGGCACGGCCGCACAATCATTCTCATCGGTCATGCCGGACATCCCGAGGTGGAAGGCACTATGGGACAGGTCGGCGCGCCGGTTCATCTGGTGTCTTCCGAGTCCGATGTCGATGCGTTGCCGCTTCGACGCGATGAGCCGGTCGCCTATGTTACGCAGACCACTCTAAGCACGGACGACACGCGTAGCATCATCGCTGCGCTTCGCGCGCGATTCTCCGACATCATTGGACCCGATACGTCTGACATCTGCTACGCGACGCAGAATCGGCAAATCGCCGTGCGCGAATTGTGCAAGGCGGCGGACATCATTCTCGTCGTCGGCGCGAAAAACAGCTCGAATTCCAATCGCCTGCGCGAGATTGGCGAGGAGGAGGGCGTCGACTCTTATCTGATCGCGGATGCAAGCGAACTCGATCCGGCCTGGCTGGAAGGCAAGGAGACGGTCGGCCTGACCGCCGGTGCATCTGCCCCCGAAAAGCTGGTCGTGGACGTGGTCGATGCGTTGCGCAAGATCAGGCCGGTCGAAGTTTCGGAAATGCCGGGCATTGCGGAGCACATCGCGTTCCGCCTTCCGGCCGAGTTGAGGACCTGATGGCTATTCCCGTACGCCAGGCCGCGAAGATCGGCTCCTATGTGATGAAGCAGCACCTGACCGGTGTGAAGCGCTATCCGCTCGTGCTGATGCTGGAGCCGCTGTTCCGCTGCAATCTCGCCTGTGCGGGCTGCGGCAAGATCGATTATCCCGACGACATCCTGAACCAGCGCCTGTCTTACGATGAGTGCATGCACGCCATGGACGAATGCGGCGCGCCGGCCGTGTCCATCGCCGGCGGCGAGCCCTTGCTCCATCGCGACATGCCGAAGATCGTCGAGGGCTTCCTGGCGAAGAACAAGTTCGTCATCCTCTGCACCAATGCGCTGCTGCTGTCGAAGAAGATCGACGACTACAAGCCGCATTCGAATTTCACCTGGTCGATCCATCTCGATGGCGACAAGGCGATGCACGACCATTCGGTCTGCCTCGACGGTGTGTACGAGAAGGCGATCGACGCCATCAAGCTGGCGAAGTCCAAGGGCTTCCGCACCCAGATCAATTGCACGCTGTTCTCCAATGCGATTCCGGAACGCGTGGCAAAGTTCTTCGACCTGATGATGGAGATGGGGCTCGACGGCATCACCATCTCGCCCGGCTACGCCTATGAGCGTGCGCCGGACCAGGAAAGCTTCCTCAACCGCGAGCGCACCAAGCGCCTGTTCCGCGATATTCTCTCACGCGGCAATGGCGGCAAGAACTGGGAGTTCACGCAGTCCGCCCTGTTCCTCGACTTCCTCGCGGGCAACCAGACTTACGAGTGCACGCCGTGGTCCATGCCGCTGCGCTGCGTGTTCGGCTGGCAGAAGCCCTGCTATCTGCTGGGCGAAGGCTACGTGAAGACCTTCAAGGAGCTGATGGAAGACACCGACTGGGACAAGTACGGCGTCGGCAAGTACGAGAAATGCCAGGACTGCATGGTCCATTGCGGCTTCGAAGGCACGGCCGTCATCGACTCCATCAAGCACCCGCACAAGCTGATTCCCCTGTCGGTACGCGGCGTGAAAACAGAAGGTCCATTCGCCAAGGATATCGATACGTCCAAGCAGCGCCCGGCCGAGTTCGTCTTCTCGCGGCACGTCGAGCAGAAGCTAGCCGAGATCCGGAAATCCAAGTCCGGGACCGAGGAGCTTTCGGCAGCGGAGTAGGGCGCGGAAAGCGGTTCGCGCATCGCTGCCGGTGCGGACAAGCAGCGGGATCTGGCCCGGCCCCGCCATTACCGAACCCATAACGGAAAAGACGCGCGTCTTGCCCTCGGGCCCGATGGCCTTCAGCGCGGCCGGCGGAAGGTTCGTGCTGGCGGTATCGGTAATCACGCGCAAAGCGGCAAATGGCAGGCCCTGCTCGGAGGCGATCTCCGCGACGATGTG
>DATIYG010000100.1:0-2232 GCA_035517755.1 Rhizomicrobium sp.
CCGAGGTGACCGGCGTGAGCGCGCTGAGCCTGTTTCAGGCGTTCAGGCGCACGCGCGGCTATTCACCGTCGCGGTTTCTCGCGCGGCTGCGCTCGCCGTTGGGAAGCACGTAATGGCAATGACGGCCCGCTCACTCGACCGCTTTCCGCTCGTTCGTACGCAGAGTGCCGAGGAAATGTGCGTCGCGCTCGAGCGGGTTTATGCCAAGCCGATCGTGCATCTGGCCGCTCGGACCAGGCATGTTGACACCACGCTCAATTACTATCCGATGAATTCGATCGGGCTGGGCAACACCCGATATGGCGTCGGCGTGAGGCTGGCTTATCCCGACAGCAATGTTGTCATGCAAACATTCCCGATTCGCGGACGCGGAGAAGCGTCCGTCGATCATCATGTCCGTCCGCTGCGCCCCGGCCGGGGCGTCGTCGTGTCGCCGCGCATGAAATTCGGCGTGACGCTGGCCGCCAACTACGAAACGCTGCTGCTGCTGATAAAGCCGCAGGCCCTGGCCGCCAAGCTCGCCGCCATCACGGGGCAGCCGATCGCCGCTCCATTGAAATTTTACCCGATACCGGATGACGGACATCCGGCGGCAAGGGCGCTGCGCAATAATTTCCTGTTTCTGGTCGAAATGGTGAGCGCGTCGGCGGGGCCGGTTCCGCAACGAGTGCTGGCCGAGTTCGAGGAATTGCTTGTGGTGATGTTTCTCTACGCCCACCGGCATAATCACAGCCATTTGCTGCGCGCGGCCGGGTCGGACGTCGCTTCCTGGCAGGTGAAGCAGGCGGAAGAGTATCTGGAGGCGAACGCGCATCGGGCGGTCTCTCTGGAGGAGCTCGCCGACGTCTCCGGGGTGAGCGCGTTAAGCCTCTATCGCTCGTTCAGGCGAAGTCGCGGTTATTCCCCGCGGGAGTTCATCACGCGGCTGCGCTCGGGACGGGGCGGCACGCGCAAGTGACATCGCAGATGAGGTCAACGCCGCCGCTCGATCGTTTTTCGCTCATCAAGACATCGAGCCTCGATGAGACGCGGGCGGCGCTCGGGCACGCTTACGCCAAGCCGGAACTGAACCTTGTCGGGCGCAACAGAGAGCTTCGCGCCATCGTCAACGGCTGCGAACTGCCGCACATTGCATTGAACTACGGCGCATACAGCGCCATGCTGCGCATGGAGTTTCCGGAAACCGATTTTGCGGCGCAGATATTCACGACGAAGGGCAGCAACGAAACGCTGGTCAACGGCACGCCGGTCGACATCGGCCCCGATTGCGGCGTGGTGATCTCCCCCGGCGCAACGCTTCGCATCACCAACTGCGATGACTGTGAGCGCATGGTTCTGAAGGTGAGTACGGCCGCCCTGATGAGCAAGCTCGCCGCCATCGCCGGGGATGTTCCGGGCGGTCCGATCGAATTCCATCCGGTGCAGAATTACGCGCAGCCGACCGCCAAGGCGCTGCGCGATCATTTTCTGTTTCTGGTTCATCAGTTGAGCACGCGCGCCGCGCCACTGCCCAAGCTGGTGCTGACGGAATTCGAGCAGATGCTCATCGTCATGTTTCTAAAAGCCAATCGGCACAACTACAGTCATCTGCTGGAGCAGCCGTCGCCGGACACGGCGCTTTGGCAACTTCGCTGCGCGGAGGAATATCTAGAAGCGAACCCGGATCGGCCGATGACTCTGGAGACTCTCACCGACATCACGGGGGCGAGCGCTCTCAGTCTGCTCCGCTCATTCAAGAGAGTCCGCGGTTTCTCGCTCATGGAATTCGCCAATAGGGTGCGGTTGAACCACGCCTATAAACTATTGCGCCATCCGGACGCCGCCGCCACGGTCGCGGCGGTTGCCGCCGCCTGCGGTTTTGCCGACATCGGCCGTTTCGCGCGGGACTACCAGCGAACTTTCGGCGAGCAGCCTGGGCAGACGATCAGCCGCGGCAGAGGACCCGGCCCGAACAGTCATTGATCGCTGCCGTCCGGCCGAGGGGACTCATCGGCGCCGCTTTGCTATCGTGCCGGCGAAGAATCCGCGCGATGATGTCGTCATGACCTTGACCTCCGATGAGACGGCGGCGCGGCGGCCCAACGATCTTGAATCCTTTTGGCTGCCGTTCACCCCGAACCGCGCCTTCAAGCGCGCCCCGCGGCTGATCGCGCGGGCAAAGGACATGCACTATTTCACGACCGACGGGCGGGTCGTGCTCGACGGCACCGCGGGCCTGTGGTGCACCAATGC
>DATIYG010000101.1:0-6739 GCA_035517755.1 Rhizomicrobium sp.
TAGCCCTTGCGGCGCTGCGGCAGCTTCTCGCGCTCGCGGCTGACGCGCTCGATCACCTTCTCGATGATGCGCTCGGTGACAACCGTCGTGCGCTGCGCGGCCGGTGCGGCGAGGAAATCCTCCACCTCGTCTTCCTCGTCGTCGAATGCCAGAACCTGGCTTGCGAGCGGCTGCGAAAGCTTCGAGCCGTCGCGATAGAGCGCGTTGGCCTTGAGCGCCAGCTTCCACGACAGCATGTAGCTTTCGCCGCACTCCTTCACGGTGGCGTTGTTCGGCATGTTGATGGTCTTGGAGATGGCACCCGAAATGAACGGCTGCACCGCCGCCATCATGCGGATGTGGCTTTCGACCGACAGCGACCGCTTGCCGATGCGCCCACACGGATTGGCGCAGTCGAACACGGGCAGGTGCTCCGCCTTCAGGTGCGGCGCACCTTCCAGAGTCATGGCACCGCAGACATGGAGGTTGGCGACGTCGATTTCGGCGCGCGCGAAACCCAGCGCCTTCAGCATGTCGAAGTCCGGCGCGTCGAGATCGCCTGCGGGAAGCCTCAGCGTGTCCGTGCAGAAGGCTTCGCCCAAGGTCCACTTGTTGAACACGAAGCGGATGTCGAAGGCCGATTCCAGCGCCGCTTCGATCTTGCCGATCTCCGCTTCGCCGAAGCCTTTCGCCCGCAACGCGCCATGGCTGAGGGCGTTGGAGCCTTCCAGCGTCCCGTGGCCCACCGCATAGGCAACGATGTCGTCGATCTGCGACTGGTCGTATCCCAGCGTGCGCAATGCCTCCGGTACGCAACGGTTGATGATCTTGAAGTAGCCGCCGCCGGCCAGCTTCTTGAACTTCACCAGGGCGAAATCGGGTTCGACTCCGGTCGTGTCGCAATCCATGACCAGGCCGATCGTGCCGGTCGGCGCGATGACGGTCGCCTGCGCGTTGCGGAAGCCGAAATCCTCGCCCATCGACAGCGCATCGTCCCAGGCACCGCGCGCGGCGATGGAAAGCTCGGCCTGGCTGATCGCGGCATGATCGAGCGGAACGGGCGATGTGGAGAGCTTCTCGTATCCGTCCGCCTCGCCATGCGCGGCGCGGCGATGGTTGCGCACGACGCGCAGCATGTGATCGCGGTTCGCTGTGTATTCCGGGAACGGCCCGAGTTCGCCCGCCATCTCGGCCGACGCTGCATAGGACCGGCCGGTCATGATGGCGGCCAGCGCCCCGGCGATGGCGCGGCCTTCGCGCGAGTCGTACGGAATGCCGGCAGCCATCAGCAGGCCGCCGATGTTGGCGTAACCCAGGCCCAGCGTGCGGTAGTCGTAGGAGAGCTGCGCAATCTCGCGGGATGGGAACTGTGCCATCATCACCGAGATTTCGAGCACGACGGTCCACAGCCGCACGGCATGTTCGTAGGCGGCGACGTCGAACACCTGCCTGCCATCAACCTCTTTCCGGAAGGCCATGAGGTTCAGCGAAGCGAGATTGCAGGCCGTGTCGTCGAGGAACATGTATTCCGAGCACGGGTTCGATGCTCGGATGTCGCCGCCGGCCGGGCACGTGTGCCAGTCGTTCACCGTGGTGTGGAACTGGATGCCGGGATCGGCGCACGCCCACGCGGCATAGGAGACCTTTTCCCACAACTCGCGCGCCTTCACGGTCTTGGCCACCAGATTGCTGCGACGATAGGTGAGGTTCCAGTCTTCGTCGTTCGCCACAGCGCGGAGAAATTCGTCCGTCACGCGCACGGAGTTGTTCGAATTCTGGCCCGAGACGGTGAGATACGCCTCGCTGTCCCAATCGGTGTCGTAGACCCTGAAGTCGATATCCTTGAAGCCCTGTTTCGCAAAACTGATCACCCGTTCGATATAATTGTCGGGGATCATGTTTTTGCGCGCGAACTTGATCTCGCGGCGCAACGCCGGGTTTTTCTTCGGATCGAAGCAATCGTCGTTCGAGCCTTCGCAGTTGATGCAGGCCTTCAGGACGGCCTTGAGGTGTTTCTCGGCGAGCTTGGAGCCCGCGACCATCGAAGCGACCTTCTGTTCCTCGATCACTTTCCAGTCGATAAACTGCTCGATGTCCGGATGGTCGATGTCGACGATCACCATCTTCGCCGCGCGCCGCGTCGTGCCGCCGGACTTGATGGCGCCGGCAGCGCGGTCGCCGATCTTGAGCCAGCTCATCAGGCCGGAGGACTTGCCGCCACCGGAGAGCCTCTCGTTCTCGCCGCGCAATGCCGAGAAATTCGTGCCGGTGCCGGATCCGTATTTGAAAAGGCGCGCTTCGCGCACCCACAAATCCATGATGCCGCCATCGTTGACGAGATCATCCTTGATCGACTGGATGAAGCAGGCGTGCGGTTGCGGGTGCTCGTAGGACGAGGCCGATTTCGTCAGACGACCCGAAACGTGATCGACATAGTAGTGGCCCTGGCTCGGGCCATCGATTCCGTAGGCCCAGTGCAAGCCGGTGTTGAACCATTGCGGCGAATTCGGTGCGGCCTTCTGGGTCGCGAGCATGTAGCAATGCTCGTCGTGGAAGGCGCGGGCGTCGGATTCGGTGTCGAAATAGCCGCCTTTCCAGCCCCAGTAGGTCCAGGTGCCGGCAAGGCGATCGAAGACTTCCTTCGCGGAGTTCTCGCCGCGGGTCTCATCGCCATCCGGCGCCTTGCGCCACAGCCATTCCGGCACGCCTTCTTCCGGCACCGCTTTCAGTGTCACCGGCACGCCCGCCTTGCGGAAGTACTTCTGGGCGAGCACGTCGCAGGCGACCTGACTCCAGTCCTCCGGCACCTCGATATCGGCCTGCTTGAAGACGATCGAGCCGTCCGGATTGCGGATCTCGCTCGACGCATTGCGGAACGCGATGCCCTCGTATGGCGAGCGGCCTTCGACAGTGAACTGACGCCGGATACGCATGTGGCTCCCCCAGATAAGTCCTGCTCGTTGCTCCCGTGCCGGCCATCGCTTTGGGGACAGTTCGCCGCTCGCCGGGGTTAAGCCAGAGCGGCCCAGCCCCGGACGCTACGTCTTGTCTGCGTCCGCCAGATGTTGTGTCGCGATGGGCGACAGGCGCTAACTATGGACACGGGGCGCACTGTCACGCAAGCGTTAAATGGTAAATGGACCACTACATCTTGTGTGCGAGGACCCTCGAAAGCTGTTGGTAATTCGCCATGTCAAGCAGGACCCGCTGCCCCGGGCAAAAATATTTTTGACTCTCGGGAGCACAGGTTGATCTGACGGCCTGCGGCGTTCGCTGCCTGTTGCAAGTGGCGGGGCGCCCCTGTAGTCCCTGCCTTCGCGTGATTTGGACTTATTCCAAGCGATGAACTGGCTGAAGCGCATCTTTGTCTGGTGGAGCGGCGCCACCTGGGGAACGCTGCTGACGACCTGGCTGACCGGCGAACTGGTCGGCACAGACCGCTTCGGCAACCGCTATTATCAAAAGAAGGGCGGCGCCCGGCGTTGGGTTGTCTACAACGGCACCGTCGAAGCTTCCCGCGTTCCGCCGGACTGGCACGGTTGGCTGCATCACACCTTCAAGGAGGCTCCGCCCTCTGCCCCAGTGAAGACAAAGTCGTGGGAGAAAGAGCATCAGCCGAACCTCTCCGGCACGCCCGGTGCATATCGGCCAGAGGGAAGTCTGTTGCGGACCGGCCAGCACGCGCCGACAACAGCCGACTATGAAGCCTGGGTGCCAGAGTAAGCGAGCGTCATGCAGAACAACCACTTGGTCGAAACGCTGATCGGTGCGCTGGTTGTCGCCATCGCCGCCGGTTTTCTGATCTTCGCCTATTCGAGCACGAGTTCCGGCAGCCTGTCCGGCTACCCGATCGAGGCGCGGTTCGCCAGCGCCGACGGCATCACGCCGGGAACCGATGTCCGTCTTCATGGCGTGAAGATCGGGTCCGTCTCGAATGTGAGTCTCGATCCCAAGACCTATCTCGCGGTCGTGCGGCTGACGATCCGCAACGACGTGCAAATCCCCGATGATTCCGCGATCAAAGTCACGTCGGCGGGGCTGCTCGGCAATCCGTATCTGTCGGTTCAGCCGGGCGGCAGCACAACCAATCTCCGCGCCAATGCGCAGATCGCCAATACACAGGGCTCGGTCGACATCATGGGGCTGATCGGCCGTGCCATTTATGGCAACACGAGCAGCGGCGGAGGCAGTGCGCCAGGAGGGCAGCAACCCAAGGCCAAGCCGGCGACCCAAGGTCACCCATGAAACTCGTTTCTGTTTGTGCGTTCCTCTGCCTCGTGTCCGGCAGCGCGCTTGCTGCCAGCAGCGTCAGGGTCGATATCGCAGCCACCGCCGCCAGGCCCGCTTACGCCACGCCGTCGCACGAGTTGACCGTCAATGACGCGATCCCCGGCAAGGATCGTATCAAGCGGATGGTCATCCTGCGCGGCCTCGACAAGATCACGGCGCGCGCCACCAACATCTATGCGCCGATCGGCGTGCCGGTAAAGTTCGCCACGCTGACCATCACGGCGCGATATTGCTACTCCACGCCGATCACCGAGACACCTGAGACGACGGCGTTCCTGCAGATCGTCGATGCAAGGCCCGATCAGCCGGAGCGCAAGGTTTTCTCGGGCTGGATGCTGGCGTCGAGCCCATCGCTCAACGGCATGGAGCATCCGCTCTATGACGTGTGGGTGATCAGCTGCAAGACCAACCAGCCCGGCCAGCAGGCGCCGACCGTTGCATCGACCGCGCCGGTCAAACCGACGTCACCGGACGCGACAGCCAACGAGAAGCTGCCCGAGCTGCCTGAAGGCGCCGATCAGTAGAACTCGGCGGGCCTGGCGATCGCCTCCTCCAGTTTCTCGAGATACTCATGGCGCGACACCGCGATGGCACCGAACTGCGCCAGGTGGTCGGTGATGAACTGCGCATCCAGCAGTTCAAACCCGCGATCGACCAGTCGCGTGACGAGGTGGACCAGCGCAACCTTGCTGGCATCGCGCTCGCGGCTGAACATGCTCTCGCCGAAGAAGGCTGCGCCGAGACTGACGCCATACAGTCCGCCGGCCAATTTGTCCTCGCGCCAGCACTCCACGGAGTGCGCATGGCCGATCGTATGAAGCGCGGTATAGAGTGAGACGATCTCCGCATTGATCCAGGTCTGCTCCCGGCCACGCTGGGATTGCGCACATGCCTGCATCACCTGATCGAATGCCTGATTGATGGTGACCTTGAACCGGTTGCTGCGCACGGTCCGGGCAAGCCGGTGGGGAACATGGAAACTCTCGAGCGGAAGGATGCCGCGCTCATCCGGTGATACCCAGAACAGCGATGGCGAGTCGCGCCGCTCCGCCATGGGAAAGATACCCATGGCGTAGGCTTTGAGCAGCAATTCCGGCGTAATCCGAAAATCCTTGTGCATCGTCGTCGCGGCTTCTTGCGCCGCGATCATCATTGCCCAACAGCCTTGCCGAGACCATGGGCCCCCGGGTCAGCCACTGCGGTGCAGGTGCTGTTCTGGCAAAGGATGGCGTTGACGGTGTCAAAGGGTGCCACGCCCGTCGTGCGCACGAAATCGGGAGATACCGTGTCCGAGGCCGCGACGTTGAGCAGGGAATAGACGATCGACGCCGTTCCGTTCGGCCCTCCGGATCCCGCACCGGCCAGCGCAACCGCGTCTCCCTTCAACGCGATCAGGGGCGTGAGGAATGCCGGTGCCAGGCCGGCCGCTCCGCCCGACGGCGCGCGCGCCAATGTAATGCCTGTATTGTCGACGGTGTGCCCGGAACCGAACGGACCGTCCATGGTCACGGCGCACGCAACTGCTTGTCCGGAATTGTCGACCGCGGCAAAGCCGGTCGATCCGAGGTCGGTTGGCAACGTCTTCACGTTGAATGTGTCGAGCGATCGTGCTGTTGCCAGTGCAAGGCTGCGCGCCATGCCGCCTTCGCCCGGTTGCGCGCTCACATTCTCGACGTCCTTGATCAGGCTCGCCGCAAATGCACCCGAGCCGACGCGTTGCGGCGGGAGCAAGGCTGTTGCATCTCCCAACGTAACGCGGTCCGGTGCGGCGCGCTGGGCGACAGATGCATCGAGTTCTGCCCGGGTGATCGCACCGCCCTGCGCGGCTGTGTAGGAGGCAATGGCGTTCGCGGTCGTGTCCCGATAAAGCCCGTCGCTGCCGCCTTCGCGAATGCGGCTGAGTGTCCGGCCGAGTTCCAGGTTGGACGCGCGGTTTCCCTCAGTCTTGACGTGTCCCGACTCGTCGAGGAATTCCGCCGCCAAGTTCGCATCGAGTCGGATCACATCTTGCGACGCTGCGAGCCGTGCGGCGAGTGCCGTCGAAATGGGAAAACCGGTCGTCGCCATCTGTTCGGCTTCGGCGACGTCGCGCTGCCAGGGAAGGCTTCCGTGCGCCGCCTGCAGCGCGGCAAAGCCGCGCACATTGCCGGGAACTGCGAAGGCCCCTTTGCTGGCGGCATCGCGCGGCAGGAAGACGAATGCCTCGTCCTGTATTCCTTCGCCCGCCCCATGGACGATGCACAGGCCACCCCCGCCAAGGCCCGCAGCGACTGGATAGGTCACGGAAAGGGCAAAGTAGGTCGCCGTGGCGGCGTCGACGGCATTGCCGCCTTCCGCCAGAACCGAGGCGCCAGCCTGTACGGCATAAGGCTCGTCGCCGACCACATAGCCGCTGGCGACCGGTGCGGTGGTTTCACCCGAGTCCGCGCAAGCTGTCAGCGCGGCGGCACAAGCCACTGCGAAAAGGTGA